>JBATHL010000286.1:0-3608 GCA_049666745.1 Gammaproteobacteria bacterium | reverse complement strand
GTCATGATCGTATGTTTTGACTGATCTATCTCTTCAATATACACCTGACATTTGGCATCGATCCGATCGCAGCCACCAGCATTTCGCATCTTATTGAGGTCACCCAGCCCCTGGTAAACATGGTCGGACCCGGTGTTCATCGGTTCGTTATTGATCGTTAAACGACGATTATAGTAACCAACGTGATCCCCAGGCAATCCAATCACCCGCTTAATATAATCCTGCGTTTCATCCTGAGGATAGCGGAATACAACGACATCGCCACGTTTCGGCTTGTCACCCTCGGTAATTCTTGTTTGCCAAACCGGTAACCTCAGGCCATAGGAAAACTTGTTAACCAGGATAAAATCGCCCACTAGCAACGTCGGCATCATCGATCCCGAGGGAATACGAAACGGTTCAAATAAAAATGAGCGTAGCACAAGAACTGCTATCAATACGGGAAAGAAAGCCCTGGAATACTCGACTAAAAGCGGTTCCTTTTTGGTCTTGCTACTTGCCGGCTGCTGCCGCAGGCGCGCAAACAGGAGCACGTCGACTAGCCATAGCAAGCCCGTCACCAGTGTCAAAATTAACAACAAAAACTCAAAATCAAAATGCATCATTCAATGCCCCTGCATCGTGCAACACCGTAAAACCTAACTATCAACTTTCAACACTGCGAGAAATGCATCCTGCGGTATTTCAACGCTACCTACCTGCTTCATACGCTTTTTACCGGCTTTTTGCTTCTCAAGCAATTTCCGCTTGCGCGTAACATCGCCGCCATAGCATTTCGCGGTTACATTCTTACGCAATGCCTTAACATTGCTGCGTGCGATGATATTCGAACCAATCGCAGCCTGAATCGCGACATCGAACATTTGCCGTGGTATCAGTTCCTTCATCTTGCTGACCAGTTCGCGACCCCGGTAATCAGCGTTACTGCGATGCACGATTAGCGATAAAGCATCTACTTTTTCCGCATTGATCAAAACATCGAGTTTAACCAGGCTGGATGCCTCGAAACGCAGAAACTCATAATCAAATGACGCGTAGCCACGGCTAACGGATTTAAGGCGATCAAAAAAATCAAGCACTACCTCGCTCAAAGGTATTTCGAACACCAGCGACACCTGGTTCCCAAGGAATTGCATATCTTTCTGCACACCCCGTTTTTCGATACAAAGCGAAATCACCGCACCGATAAATTCTTCCGGCAACAATATGTTGGCCTGGATGATCGGTTCGAGAATATCGTTAATCTTGTTAATGGCTGGCAAATCGGCTGGGTTGTGTATCTCGACAAGATCACCCGCGGTAGTTTCGACCTGGTAAACCACGGTAGGCGCCGTGGTGATCAGGTCAAGATCATACTCACGTTCCAGCCGTTCCTGCACAATTTCCATATGCAGCATACCCAGAAAACCACAACGGAAACCAAACCCGAGCGCCTGCGAAGTTTCCGGTTCGAACTGTAACGAGGCATCGTTCAATTTTAGTTTTTTAAGCGCTTCGCGACAGTCTTCGTAGTCATCTGCACTGATCGGAAACAGACCTGCAAATACACGTGGCTGGACCTGCTTGAAATCTGCCAGGGGGCTTTCGGCCGGTTGCTGTGACAAGGTAATCGTATCGCCGACCCGGGCTGACTCAATATCCTTGATACCAGCGATGACAAAGCCGACGCTACCGGCCTGCAGATGGGCTCTAACTTCGCGCTTGGGCGTAAACACACCAACCTTTTCAACCATAAACTCACGCCCACTCGACATCATCCTGATTTTTTGCTTGGGTTTTATCTGCCCTTCCATCACGCGTACCAGGGTAATAACGCCAACGTAACTATCGAACCAGGAGTCAATTACCAATGCCTGTGTGCGGTTATCTTCCGAACCAACCGGAGGCGGGATTTTTTCAATAATCTGTTCCAGCAAGGCTTCGATGCCGACGCCTGTCTTGGCGCTGACTTCGATTGCTTCTGCAGCATCCAGTCCGATAATTTCTTCAATTTCGAGTTTTACGCGTTCAGGATCCGCCGCGGGTAAGTCGATCTTGTTCAACACGGGAATCACTTCCAGGTCGAGATCGATCGCGGTATAGCAGTTGGCAACACTTTGCGCCTCAACTCCCTGCGAGGCATCGACTATCAACAATGCACCTTCGCAGGCGGCAAGCGACCTCGAAACCTCGTAAGAAAAATCCACGTGACCGGGGGTATCAATAAAATTCAGTGTATATTCCTTACCGTCGTTGGCCTTGTATTTAAGTGAAACGCTTTGCGCCTTGATGGTGATACCACGCTCGCGTTCCAGATCCATGGAGTCAAGCACCTGGGCCCCCATTTCACGCTCGCTCAAACCTCCACAAAGCTGGATAAATCGGTCAGCCAGCGTGGATTTCCCGTGATCGATATGGGCGATAATCGAAAAATTGCGTATTAACTCCATGCGCATAAATAGTATCTGCCTTGCCCGGCCTCATGATTTTGCTGGAAAGTGGGTTGCCAGCGTAATTGGGAGCTGGCCATGGATGTATGAAAACTCGCGAAGTTTACGCTAAAGCGAGCGCAGCTACCAATGCCGATTCATCGAAAAAATAGTGACAGATTTCTGTATTACCCAGGCAAAGCACCGGCACCAGTGCATCATAGCGTCGGATTAGCTCGATATCCCGGTCAATATCTACTTCAAGCCAGCTAACCTGCTGATGCTTTCGTGTAAATACCACCAGCGCTTTGCGCATCGCATCGCACAGGTGGCATTGTTCACGGTAATAAAGAATTAACTCCAATCAGCCCATGTCCGCTTAAGAATCGTCGGGGCGAATCGCGAGAAATACGGGTCCGGCGCGACGCTGCACCAACAGGGCGACAGATTTTCCGGATTTCAATTCATCGGTAACCACCTCAAAATCCCCGACCGAATCGATTGCACGATTATCGATCATGGTAATGACGTCACCCTTCATGATCCCGGCGTCGTTAGCCGGTCCGGCTTCATCCACTTCGACTACCTGTACTCCGTTTTCAATTTTGAGTCGCTTCCTGGCTTCACTGCCAAGTGCCTCGACTTTCATCCCAAGCGCCGATTCCTCGATTACCTTGTCGTCTTCGGGAGTATATGCAGCCTGGGTTATTGCACCCGGCAGTTCCGCAATCTGTACCCCGATGTCACGTCGCTGCTTGTTTCGAATGACGGTTACCTGTGCCTGCTGCCCAACCTTTGCTCGGCCTACCAGCGGCGGCAAAGAACTGGAGCGAATCACTTTTTTGCCATTGAACTCTACGATCACATCGCCGACCTCGAGTCCCGCAGCGGCAGCCGGGCTATCATCGAGCACTTTTGCCACCAGCGCCCCATGGGGATCATTCATACCAAAGGACTCTGCCAGTTCTCGCGTGACTTCCTGGATTAACACACCCAGCCAACCGCGCGATACCGTACCGGTTTCCTTAATTTGGTTGGCGACATCGACTGCCATCTCGATAGGAATGGCAAACGACAAGCCCATGAAACCGCCGGTACGACTGTAAATTTGAGAATTTATGCCGACGACTTCGCCATCCAGGTTGAATAACGGGCCACCGGAATTTCCCGGGTTGATAGCTACGTCGGTCTGGATAAACG
>JBATHL010000285.1:0-2580 GCA_049666745.1 Gammaproteobacteria bacterium | reverse complement strand
AGATTCGAGGATCCTTTCTCGGGCCACTCGCTGCCATAAAGCGAGGATATCCAGATCCGGGACAGTGCTTCGTTGACTGGTTTCGGGTTTTTTCTCGGGCGTTGTCCGAAGGCATTGATGAGCGTGTAGGCATCTAGCTGATTGAGCGCAATGGCTATCGGGCGAGCATCGAAGCCTGGAATCAGATCCTGCTGCTGGTCGGCTTCGATGCGGCTGGTAACCGCGTCATCGAACTTCCCGAGAAACCGCCTCCAGTCCTTTTCGAACCGTTCGTCTGTGGCGGCAGCATCATCGACGGCCCGCAAAATGGGGCCGAACTTGTAGCAGACGGTAACCAGGCCGGAGAGGGATTCGTCCAACAGAACGATGGGATCACCGACGCCCTCGAACCAGGCCCCGGTGACGTCGAAAATATCGACCTGCAGATTGTCCAGCAAGGTTTTCATCAGATCGTGCAGATCATCGAAGTACTGGTAAAACGTTGAACGGCTGAGCCCGGTCTCGGCCATTAGCGCGCCGACGGTCATGTCTCGAAATGGATGCGACCAGATAATTCCGAGCGCCGCATTCAAAATTGCCGCGCGCGTGCGTTCGGATTTACCGATATTGCCCGATGGTTGCGGTTCCACGTGCCTACTAAAATAGAACTGCCCAGAATTCGTCATTGTGTTAGTTTAAACTGATACTGTATTAGTTTAAACTGATACACTGTCAGTATTATTGATCCAGGTCAAGATAATCGCAAGCCGATCTGGATAAAGTTAAAAATATAAATTCTGAATGCTCGGCTATTGGCGAAATGAAATGCTCGACAAAAAATCCTTGAATATTAATTACCGACCTTTTTTCTTTTCAGGCCTGCTGGCATTCCTGCTCACAGCCCAATCGGTGCTGGCCGCAGAGGAATCGAACGACAAATGGCAGTACTATGGCAGTGTCTTTTTATGGGCGGCCGACATCCATATTCAAGATTCCCACGGAGATAACGACGAAATCACCTTCAGTGATACCCTGGAAAATCTGGACATGGTCGCCATGGGTGTCCTCGGAGCACGGAAGGATAAGATTGGTTTTGAGATCGATGCCATCTACCTTGACACGACTGATGAGGATAATGAAAGCTTTTCCCCCAGGATTACCCTCACTGATGTTGAACTTACGTCCCTAATAGTGACACCCATGGCTACCTACAGGGTTGTGGACGACGGTCAGCTTAATCTGGATCTTCTGGGCGGTATCCGTTATCTCTATATGGATATCAATCTAAAATTCGATTCAATATCTGATGTTGGAGATGACGGAAGTACCACAGATGGGATCGTCGGTTTCAGGGGAAGTATCCTGCTGAATAAAGATTGGTATTTACCATTTTACTACGACATAGGTAAAGGGGATTCGGAGTTGACTTACCAGGTTTATGCCGGGATTAACTATAAATATTCCAGTTTCGATGTCGGCGCGGGTTATCGCTATCTGAAATTTAAATTTGATGACGGAGAGGACTTCAGCAATGTACTCAATCACTTAATTATCCAGGGGCCGATGATTGGTGCGAAATTTTGGTTCTAAAACCTGCGTTTTTAAAACAACGACTAGCATGATGATGTTACGGACGGCTGCGTCGAGACACGCATCCTTAGCTTGCGATCGAGAGGGATTGTGACATGAAGTTCGCCATTTCAATTCCGGGCCTGTTCCTGCTAACTGTCTGGACAGTAGGTTGCCTGTGGTTCGACGGTCCGGAATCGCGGCTGTGGGCGGGCGCGCTAGCGATGACATTTGTCGTGGCCGTGATCGCTCTACTCGTACTGGTTCGTCCGATCTGGCGGTTGTGGGTGGGCTTCCTGATCCTGTTCGTGCTCGTGCAGGGGTGGTGGATTGGTATCGAGCCGAGTAACGATCGCGAGTGGCTGGCCGACGTCGCGAGGGTTCCGGCAGTGACCTTCGACGGTGATCTCGTCACGATCAGCAATGTACGCAACTTCCTGTATCGCAGCGAGACTGACTTCGATGAAATCTGGGAAATCCGAACCTACGATCTGTCACAGCTTCGGGGCGTCGATATGTATCTGTCCTATTGGGGTTCGCCGATGATCGCGCATACGATCACGAGCTGGGAGTTCGCCGACGGTCAACACCTGGCGGTCTCGATCGAGACGCGCAAGGAGGTCGGGGAAGAATACTCCGCCATACTCGGTTTCTTTCGGCAATTCGAACTCTACTATGTCGTGGCCGACGAGCGCGATGTGATTGGCGTGCGCACGAATCATCGCGGCGAAGACGTCTATCTCTACCGCATGAAGACGCCGCTTCCTGTCGCTCGCGCGATGCTCGTCTCCTATCTGGAGGCGATGAACCGGCTTGCGAGTGCGCCGAGCTGGTACAACGCGCTGATCGATAACTGCACCACCGTGATCCGCCAGCACCAGCGACAAGTGGCCCCCGATAAAACCTTCGACTGGCGCATCATCGTGAATGGATACATCGACGAGCTCGGCTATGAACGCGGCACGATCGATACAAGCCTGCCCTTCGACGAACTCCGACGTAAAAGCAATATCACGGAGAGGGGCAAGGCCG
>JBATHL010000284.1:0-2377 GCA_049666745.1 Gammaproteobacteria bacterium | reverse complement strand
GGCCCGGTTGACCTCCTGTACGATGCGTTGCAGCCTGTGAATCATCGATGCCACTAAATTTATCCCTCCGCGAAAATGAATCAGCCGTCTGCGTTAGCAGCTGCCGATGGTAGTCTGGATTCCAGTTGCGCAAGCGCGCACTGGTATACGCGACGTTTAAAAAATACCACGTTCTCTACCGGGTACCAGTAATCGACCCACTCCCAGTGGTCGAACTCCGGTTTTCCCGAGGCTGCCAGATCGAAACTCGTTTCATCTGCTTCGAGTTGCAATAGATACCAGAGTTGCTTTTGCCCGACACAACGTGGCTCCGAACGCCGCATAAGTCGTTTCGGTAATTTATAACGTAGCCAGCTATCGGTAGCAGCCAGCAGCGAAACATTACCCGCTTCCAGCCCGGTCTCTTCCCAGAGTTCACGATACATCGCATCGCGGGGATTTTCATTGGCAGCAATTCCACCTTGTGGAAATTGCCAGGCATCCTGCCCGATGCGCCGTGCCCACATTACCTGACCCGCATCGTTACATAACACTATTCCGACGTTGGCGCGGTATCCATCAGTATCAATCATTTCGCTGGTCGCTATAAATCGTTTAGAATCTGGGCCGCCCATTCTGACATAGACATTCTGAAACCAGCAAGTTACGACACCGGAAACTAACCATGACACTCGCAATTTTCGATCTCGATCATACTCTTATCACCGGTGACAGCGACTATCTCTGGGGCGAATACATGGTCGAAAACAGTATTGTCGACGAAGAGGAATATCGTGCGCAAAACGAGATTTACTACCAGGATTATCAGCGTGGAGCCCTTGATAGCGACCGATACCTCGAGTTTGCGCTTAAACCGCTAACGCAATTCTCGATCGAAGAACTCCATGCCTGGCGTGCAGATTTTGTAGAAAACTGGATTAAACCGATAATCGCACCAGGGGCTCTCGACCTGCTTGACGACCATCGCAAGCAGAATCACGAATTGCTTATCATTAGTGCAACCAACCTGTTCGTAACTGCGCCAGTTGCGCAATTACTTGGCGTGCCAACAGTACTTTCAACCGAACCGGAGATAATCGATAACCGCTACACGGGGCGCTATCTCGGCACCCCGACCTACCAGAAAGGCAAGGTAACCGCGCTGTGGGAATGGCTCGCAAAATCAGCACACAGCATGGATGGAAGTTATTTTTACAGTGATTCGATAAACGACCTGGCGTTACTGGAACAGGTTGACCATCCGATTACAGTGCATCCGGATGACGAACTGGAAGCCATCGCCGAAGACCGCGGCTGGCCAATCATCAACCTGCACTAGTTGCAGCATTCCGCTAAGAGCACGAAATTCAAGCCTTTGGCAGGGTTACTCCCTGTTGTCCCTGGTACTTGCCACCGCGGTCCTTGTACGAAATTTCACAGACTTCGTCAGACTCGTAGAACAGCATTTGCGCGACGCCCTCGTTGGCATAAATCTTTGCTGGCAACGGGGTCGTGTTGGAAAATTCGAGAGTGACGTGTCCCTCCCATTCGGGTTCAAGTGGCGTTACATTAACGATGATGCCACAACGAGCATAGGTAGATTTACCCAGGCAAATCGTCAGCACGCTGCGCGGGATGCGAAAGTACTCGACTGTGCGCGCCAGCGCAAATGAGTTTGGCGGGATAATGCAGACATCGGACTGGATATCGACAAAACTATTGTCGTCGAAGTTTTTCGGATCGACGATAGCCGAATTGATATTGGTGAAAATCTTGAATTCGGCGGCGCAACGCACATCGTAGCCATAACTCGAGGTACCGTAGGAAATAATACGACCATTTTCTGACTCTCGAACCTGCCCCGATTCGAAGGGTTCGATCATGCCATCCGACGCCGCCATTCGACGAATCCACCGGTCCGATTTGATACTCACAGCCTAATCCCGCAAAAAAGGCGCAGTATATCCGCTCCAGGGGACCGGCGTCGATTCCGATTCCAGAATTAGCGCTTAATGCAAACTATTTTTGCCCTTCTATACTCTAGTTATTACTTATCCTGGCCGATCAGTTTAAGGCATTCGGGGGAGATGCCGATATCAATACAATGGCTGTATTAACCCAAACCCGTCAAAAACCGGCACACTGGTTCAAAATGCTGCGGCAGATGCTACGATTTCGTCTTGCGCGCAAACTTTTCCTGGTCGTTTTCGCTGCCATTGTGGCAATCGAGTTCATCATTGTCTTCCCTTCGTATAATAATCTCGAGTCATCGCAACTGGCCGCTTATCGTGAACTCGCGCGCGTCGCCACGTCGGCGTCGCTAACTCATCACTCCCATGAACGCCTGGAATTGGCGCAAGACCTGGAGAACCTGATCGCGGCAGACACTCGCCTGGTT
>JBATHL010000283.1:0-2664 GCA_049666745.1 Gammaproteobacteria bacterium | reverse complement strand
AGAGCCGCGCGTCATTCCTTTGAAACCCGGCAACTATCGGTTGACAGCCGAGCATCTCGATCAGTACGTCGATGAAAACACCATCTGCGTGGTAGCGATCGCCGGCCAGACCTTTACCGGTGAAGATGACGATATTCAGGAGATTCATGATTGGCTCGACGAGTATGAAAAGAAAACCGGCATCTCCATTCCGATGCATATAGACGGTGCTTCCGGAGGTTTCGTCAATCCCTTTTTGTATCCTGACTACGAGTGGGATTTCAGGCTGCCGCGGGTCGAGTCGATCAACGCTTCAGGGCACAAGTACGGCCTCGTGCCCCCTGGCCTCGGCTGGGTTGTTTTCAGAGACCGTAAGATATTCAATGAAGACCTGGTGTTCTATGTCAACTATCTTGGCGGCGAAGCGGCGACAGCCACGCTGAACTTCAGCAAGAGTGCGGCGACGGTTCTGGTCCAGTATTACCAGTTCCTGCGTCTGGGTCGCGAGGGCTATACCCGCATCATGAAACTCACCCTGGAGCATGCCGAGTACCTGCGCGACCGCCTGGTCAAAACGGGCAAGTTCCAGATCATGAACGAGATCCAGCGCATTCCGGTGGTGGCGCTGACGCTGGACAAGTCCGTAACCAGGTATAACGAATTCGACATCTCGAACAAGGTCCGCGAGCGCGGCTGGATCCTGGCTGCCTACACCATGCCGCCCGATGCCGAGGAAGTCAGCAGTCTCAGGATCGTGGTGCGACCGCATATGAACAGGAATGTTGCCGAGTTGCTTGCAGACGATATCGAGCGCGCCTGCGAATTTCTTGAAGAGCATGGTGGTAATGCGACACCTCCGAAGCTGCATCCGGCCCACCATTCATCCCCGGCCAAGTGCTGATATGCCGGACAGTTTGCTGTTTTTCTAAACAGTGATCATCGCTGATAAACGGGGGAAAAAGGGGATGGAGGGATTTTTTTCCCCTTTTTTTTTACCGTTCCGGCGCAAAAAGTTGACCGCAGGATATCGCCGACGGACATTGCGCCGACCATTTCGGACTACCTGGGAATCAATCACCCTTAGGGAAACATCGGCAATCCCCTCAGCGAAGTAACCAGAGAGAGTACGATTATCGAGTGAAGAAAACTATCTTTGTTGACTATTTCCTTGTCATTCCGGGTGGCCGTAAAATAGGTATACTGTCCCCGGATTTCTTAGAAAATCTCCATATAATCATATTGACGTGGATCACTAATCATGTGCACATTTGTGGGATACTTACCATTTCTGGAAGCCGTGTATTAGTATCGAAATAATAATAGCAACCTCAATATGGGGATGAAAATGACTTTCCCGAACAAGGGCAAAGTCCAGACAAAACGGGAGGAATATGTGCCCAGGATTACGACACACCAAGCTTGCGCTGGCTGCACAAGTTGGAATTATCCCCCGCGATTCGTTTTGGCTCTTGTCCTCTCTGTCCTGCTGGTGGCTTGCGGCGATAAGCCGGAGGCGCCCCCACCCGCACCGCCCGAGGTCACCGTACTCAAGGTTGCGCCGAAAGATACACCGGTCACTTTTGAATTCGTCGGCATTACCGCAAGTTCACAACAGGTCGAGGTCCGTGCCCGCGTCGCTGCTTTTCTTGACGATCGCCTGTATACCGAAGGCAGTATCGTCAGGAAAGGGGATGTCATGTTCCAGATGGATCCCAAACCCTTCAAGGTTCAGCTTGACGCCGCAAAGGCTGCACTGGCAGAACAGAAAGCCAGGCTGTGGACCGCAACGGCTGATCTGAAACGGGTCAAACCGCTGGCCAAGGCCAAGGCCGTCAGTCTGAAGGAGCTCGACGACTCGCAGGGTCGCGTCAATGCCGCTGCAGCGGCCGTGGAAATGGCCCAGGCCGAGGTCGAGCAGGCCGAGTTAAACCTGGGGTATACGACAATCTATGCGCCGGTTACTGGCGCTTCCAGCTTCGCCCGCATCCAGAACGGTGCCTATGTCGACCAAATAGACAGCCTGCTGACCTATGTCGCTCAACTCGATCCCATCTGGATCGACTTCAGTGTTTCAGAGGATAAGATGCTGTCGATACGCCGCCAGGAAAAGGAGGGATTGTTGCTCCGTCCGACCGGGGATGAGAAGCTGAAAATTAAACTGGTGATGGCGGACGGCTCGGTTTACCCGGAAGTCGGCAAGCTCTTTTTCGGGGATGCCAGCTACAGCACTGACACCGGTACCTTCCTGGTGCGTGCCACCATTGCCAATCCCGATGAACTCTTGCGACCCGGGCAATTCGTGCGCGTGCAGGTCAAGGGTTACATCCGACCCAATGCCGTCGTGGTGCCGCAGCAGGCGGTACTGCAGGGTGCGCAGGGCTTTTTCGTGTGGATCGTTGACAGCGAAAGCAAGGCACAAACCCGGCAAGTCCAGGTCGGTGACTGGCATGGTGACGACTGGTTTATTTCCAGGGGCCTGTCGAGCGGGGAACAGGTAGTCACGGACGGCCTCGTGCGTCTCTCCAAGGGGGCCCCGGTCAAAATAGTGAAGCCCGGTGCGGCCAAAGCCAAAGCGGCCGGCAGCTGAGCTGGTAGATACCACCCATGTTCGCTCACTTCTTCATCGACCGGCCCATTTTCGCGTGCGTTATCTCGCTACTGATCGCAATCGCCGGTGCGGTATCC
>JBATHL010000282.1:0-6743 GCA_049666745.1 Gammaproteobacteria bacterium | reverse complement strand
GGCGATGAACAAGGCGGTTGACCTCGATGCGCAGTCCGCGGCCAGCGTGGCAGCGGCTTTCCTGTCGTCCAAGGGTTTGCTACCTGAAGGTGCCGGCAGCGGCGGTGCGGCCAAGATCGCCGTGGTTGCCGATCCTGGTGTAGCGCGCGACATCAACACAGCCAGAGCGTTACGGGCGATACGTACCGGCTACGCAGGTAGCGATCTCGATCTGACCAATAAAGCTTCTCCGCTGGAGGCTCTTGCGGCCGGCGAGGCGCGTGTGGCGATCGTTGGTGCTGAAGCCTTTTATTCGCTTGGCGACGATGGCCCGGTTGCCAAGGGAATCGCCGAGGCGTTTGCCGTGCTTGGTTACAAGTCGGCTCACCTGATAGGCCTCGCTAACGGCGCTGATTCGATCGGCGGCATGAGCAAGATTGCGACCGGCCCCAAGGGATCCGGGTCCGATATCGTGCTGGACATGCTACTTAAATCGATCGGCAAGGCTGATATCGAAGTCATCAACTCGGATGACAATCCGCGTAGCCTGCTGCTGGCAATGTCCAAGGGTAGCTACGATGGCGTGTTTCTAATGGCGCCCTCGAAGGAACGAGGCATCGCTACCTTGATGAGAAACTCGTTTTACAAGCTGGTTGATTTAAGCGAGTGGGCCGCGGGTGGCCATACAGCGCGCTTCAGCTTTATCCGGCCTGCTACTATTCCGGCAAACACCTACCCGTCACAGACTGGCCCGATCACCACCGTGAGTACCCAGTTTGTGCTCGCCAGTCCTGCTAAAACAGTGCAGGCTGCGGGTGAAGTCGGACCGGGAACGGCCGGCATAGATTCGAGCGCGGCAATCCCAGTTAGCGCGAGTGCGGTGGAATCGATACGCGAGGCGCTCGGCGCGATGGACGTGATCGACCCGGCTATTCCAGCACATGGATCGCTGGTACCTGAGATTACAGTGGTGGATAAGTCGTTACCCTTCAGCGCAGATATCTCGGTAATCAACATTCTAATGATTCTGTTCACGGTATGGGTGATTTACCTGGTCTTTTTGCCAAGCCCGCGCGACTTCAAAATGCCGGAAGACCTTTGACCACGTAAAGTTATTGAGGAGATATAACGATGGTAAATTATTTAGCACCCATAGATCTTGAAGATGAACATCTCTCTAGCGGGGTTATCGAAAAAACCGTACAGATGGCAACCGGCGTCAAAGGTGCCAAGATATACCTGATGACCGTAATCCCCGGCATCACGCCCGGCATCGATCAGCGCTATGCGATCCGAGGTGAAATGCATGGCTCGACTGAATATCCGTTACAGCAATGGAAGGATGACGCCGCCAAACAACTGCAGGAAATTGCCGACAAGTCGGTACCCAAGGCGATGCAGGCCGGGGTCGTGGTTGAAAATGGCACGGTTTATCGTGAAGTCGTCGAAGCCGCCAAGGACCTGAAAATCGACCACATCGTGATGGGTGCGCATCGTCCATCGCTGGCGGATTTCCTGCTCGGCCCCAACTCGGCCAGGGTGGCCCGCCATGCCGGATGCTCGGTGACAGTAGTTCGGGAGTAAAAATATTCACCAGCGAGCATTACCCAGTCGATGGGAACATCGATTTACGGCCTGATTTGGTCTCTATTCCCCGCCGCCTGCAATGAAACCCGTTGATGTACTGATCGCGATTTCGGTCGCGGTTATCTGGGGTATGGGATTTATCGTCGCCAAGGCGGGGATGTCGCATTTTTCACCCATCCTGCTGATGGCCTTGCGCTTCACCCTCACCGCGTTTTGCATGGTCTGGTTTTTTCGGCCGCCACCCGGGATTTTCAAACAGCTTTTCTGGATATCGTTAATCAGTGCCGCGTTGCAATACAGCCTGACCTTTAACGGCGTGCGCGGTATCGACGCCTCGACTGCAGCGCTACTGGTGCAACTCGAAGTACCTTTCGGCCTGATTCTCGCCTGGCTGGTGTTCGGCGAACGAATCTCGTTGAAACAGGGGTTGGGCATCGCAATCGCGTTTATCGGCGCCATCCTGATCATTGGTGAACCGAAACTCGCCGGCGACCTGATATATGCCTTCATGGTCATCGGTGGCGCTTTTACCTGGGCCGTTGGACAAATCATGATCAAGAAGCTCGGTAATATCGGCGGATTTCGCCTGATTACGGGGGTTGCACTGTTCGCCACGCCGCAATTGTTTGTCGCTTCTTTCCTGCTCGAACAGAATCAACTCGAACAAATTCAAACCGCATCGCCCGCCGCCTGGGCAGCGGTCGCTTACCTGGGA
This sequence comes from Gammaproteobacteria bacterium, assembly GCA_049666745.1. GTDB lineage: Bacteria > Pseudomonadota > Gammaproteobacteria. The sequence goes on along the minus strand of JBATHL010000282.1, from coordinate 4,462 downwards.
CTGATCATGACCGCACTGGCCTACGCATTGTGGTATCGATTGCTGGGTCACTACACCGTCAACCAGGTCATGCCATTTTTGTTATTGCTGCCTGTCACCTCGGTGTTTGGTGGTATATTCTTCCTCGGTGAATCGCTGACGACGAAAATCGCACTGGGCGGGGGTCTCGCAATTATCGGTGTCGCGATGATTACCATTCAACGCATGCCTTTTCGCCAGCAGGTATTGAAGGATGAGCGCAACATTCAGCAAGATTGACGATACAGCCTGTGACACCTATGCCGAGCTCGGTGCGGTATGCCTGCGTGGCGTTTTCACCGACTGGGTCGAATTGTTACGTGCCGGGGTAGACCGCAATCACGATCAGCCTGGTCCGTATTTTTCCGAAAACGTGATCGACAAGGATGAGGGCCGTTTCTGGGACGATTATTGTAACTGGCAAAGAATTCCTGAATTTCACCGTTTCATCACCGAATCGAATGCGGCGCAACTGGCCGCGCAAATCATGCGCTCGAATAGCGCACAGTTTTTTCATGATCATGTACTGGTCAAGGAACCCAACACGCCAAAGCCCACACCCTGGCATCAGGATGCGCCCTACTATTTCGCCGACGGCACGCAAACCGTCAGTTTCTGGTTACCGCTCGATGCGGTAAGCAAAGCCGAAACCCTGCGCCTGGTGGCAGGATCGAATCGCTGGTCCCGACCCGTACTGCCGGTGAAGTGGCTCGACGATGCTGATTTTTACGGCGCCGAAAACGATCAATACATGACGCTGCCCGATCTCGACAGTGCCGACTGCGGCGAAACCATTCTCGAATGGGAAATGCAACCGGGTGACGCGGTATTGTTCGATTTCCGCACCGTACATGGCGCGCGCGGTAACCTGCAGAACCAGCGCCGCCGGGCTTTCTCGATGCGCTGGGTCGGTGACGACGGGCATTACCGCGAACTCCCCGGCAGAACTTCTCCGCCCTACCCCGGGCACGACATGACAGACGGTCAGAGACTGCGCGAGGACTGGTTCCCGGTACTCTGGCCGAGACAGGCATCAAAGAATGAGTAATCCTGTCCTGGTCAATACCTGGCGCGGTGAAGTCATCGAGAATCGTCATCGTGGCGCGATTGCGGTATGCGATCCCAGGGGACGCCTGGTGCATGGCTGGGGTGACGTCGATGCGCTGGTGTACCCGCGTTCGGCGATCAAGGCCCTGCAGGCAATACCGCTGGTTGAATCCGGTGCCGCGGATCATTTTAATCTGAGCGGCGCCGAGCTCGCGCTGGCCTGCTCCTCGCATGGTGGTGAACCCCGGCATACGACAACCGTGCACGACTGGCTGAAGCGCCTCGAGCTCGATGAAGAGGCGCTGGAATGCGGTCCACACGCACCGTCAAACGACAAAGCCGCCACCGCGCTGATACTCAAGCATACCGAACCCGGTCGTATTCACAATAACTGCTCGGGCAAACATACCGGCATGCTGACAACTGCCCGTTTCCTGGAGGAAGCGACGCGTGGCTACATCGAGCGCGAGCACCCCACGCAACAACGCTGGATGGCTGCGCTCGGTGAAATGTCCGACCTCGACATGCACCACCTGCCGTGGAGTCGCGACGGTTGCGGAATTCCGGTCATTGCGATGCCGTTGAAGGCGATAGCCACCGCTTTCGCCAGGCTCGCGGCACCGGACGATCTCGACGCTACCCGGGTCAGCGCGATAGACAGCATTACTTCGGCGATAGCTGCGAATCCCTTCATGGTCGCCGGCAGCGGCCGGCTTTGTACCGAGGTCATGGAATTGACCGGGCGCAGGGTTATTGTCAAAACCGGTGCCGACGGTGTCTACACCGCTGCGCTCAGAGACAAGAATCTTGGCGTTGCACTAAAAATCGACGATGGAACGGGTGAAGCGGCGCAGGTTGCGATTCTCGCCGTGTTGACAAAGCTGGATTCTCTGCATGTTGCTGAACTGGAGGCGCTGGCAGCGCGTTGCCGCATGCCGATAACCAATACCCGCGGGGTTTTGACAGGATATCGCGAATCCGCCGGGTTATAACCGAAAATCCTGGCTTGCAACCAGTATCCCGCTAAAAATTCGCTTCAAGCATACATATTTAATGTTTTTGAAGTGAAATATTTACCCGTTGCGACAGCTCAATCGGGGTGTATATACGTTAATATTGTCGGCCATAAAAAAAACACGCATCGATCTATGGAAAAAGCGACGTCCCTGCCCGGTAAGCCTAGTGTTGGCAACCTGTTTTCATTCTTTGCCAAGAAAAAAGCGGGCCTGATGGGCAAATTCGTTCCGGGATGGACGAATAACAAGATCGACGCAATGCTGTTCACGCCCAAGGCGACTGATATCAAACCGGTCCGGCTACCCCGTGGTATGAACCAGTTTGTCATAAAGACCCGGGATGGCGACGTCCAGGCCTACCAGATCGGCAAAGGCCCTACAGTCGTATTCGTGCATGGCTGGGGTGGTGCGGCGCAACAGTTTTTTCCGTTGATGCGCGGCCTGGCCCAATGTGGATTTTCCGCGCTGGCCTTTGATCAGCTGGGACATGGTCTGAGTGACAAGAAACCCGCGACCCTGCAGCAATCCATCGCGACCGCCAATCATGTATTCAATTCCGTGAAAAATTCCACAGACGGACTCTGCGCCATCGTCGGACATTCGACTGGCTGTATCAGCATCGCCAATGCCGTCCCGGCCCTGGTCAAGGACAGACCCCTGTTTTTAATCTCGCCTATTTTTAACTACAAGCTTTACTTTCTCAAGAAACTGGTCAAGCTCAAACTGCACGCAGACCTGGTGAAAGAGTACGCCAACAGTTTTGCAAAGACCTACCGTAGCGAGTATCAAAAACTTGAACTGGCAAAAAACCTGGCCAGGTATGGTGATTACACCGTGATCGCGCACGATGAATCTGACGCCGAAAGTGCTACCTCGGATTCAGAGCAGTTTTGCGCCATGTACCCGCTAACCAAGCTGTTGATCACCAAGAATGCCGACCATGTCAGAATCATCAATTCGGAAACGGTATGGCAGGAACTCAAATCCCATCTGAATTATGATGACACCACGGTCAACTTTACCGCGGAAATCATTTACCAGTAATCTGCAATCCCGCTACCGGGAGTAGTGCCCAACCCCACTATTCCAGTGACCTGACCCCTGACCGGGTCTGTATACCCGGCTCGTTTATCGCATCTATCCCCGCCCTGCAAACAGGTTCTGCCTGGCAATACCCTTGCGTGAATCAAGCTTACTTATTCAACATTTTGCGAACTGAGCTAGCAGTTAAATGCTGCGTAATAGGTTAGACTTGCACAAATTTTCGGATAGACGAGCATGCAATTTTTCCAGGATTTAATGCCCTCATGGAACCTGTCCAGGTGGACACCGGCGGTACTGCGCAAGCACCTGCTCAAGGAGGAAACGGAAAGCATCGAATCGCTGTGCCGAATGATGATGAAATCCGATGGCGAATATTCGAGTCTGTTCCTCGCCGAGCGGATTCTGAACGCCTTCGCAAAGCTGGATTATCGAGAGCGCCTCGCTTTTTTCAGCGTCCTGCTCGACGATTACGACATCGACGTCAATAAGATCAAAGCCGCGGTCGAGGATTATGAACAAAATCCCGATGCCGCAAACCTGTTAAGCGTTACCCATGCTGCTGAACCGGGCCGCCAGGAATTACTACGCCGTATCAACCTGGCGCAGCACGGGACCCGGCGCCTGGTAAAGATGCGCGAACACCTGTTGGCAGCGATGCGTGAAAAGCCTGAATTGAAAAAGATCGATACTGACTTTCACCACCTGTTTAACGCGTGGTTCAACCGCGGCTTTCTGTTAATGCAACCAATCGACTGGACCACGCCAGCGCATATTCTTGAAAAAATCATCGCTTATGAAGCGGTGCATGAAATCGCCAGCTGGTCGGAACTGCGCAGGCGGCTACAACCTTCAGATCGTTATTGCTACGCCTTTTTCCATCCGTCGATGGAGGATGAACCTCTGGTTTTTGTCGAGGTCGCGCTAACCGACCAGGTCCCGCGAGGCATTGGAGAAATCCTGCATCGTGATACCGAAAGTTATGCCCCTGAAAATCCTTCCTGTGCCATTTTTTACTCGATCTCAAATTGTCATACCGGCCTGGCCGGGGTTTCATTCGGCAATTTTCTGATCAAGCATGTCGCCACCAGCCTGAAGCAGCGAATTCCACAGTTGAAAACTTTTTCGACCATTTCTCCGGCCCCGGGATTTCGAAGCTGGCTGGAAGCGCAGGCGCAGGAGCAGGAAGATATCGCATCGCTGCTTGCGGAATTTGGCGCGGACGCCGATGAAACCATGCGCGCCAGAGTGGAGAAACTCGCCGCTAGTTACTTCCTCGAGCAGAAAAACAGCCGTGGCCGACCACTCGATCCAGTGGCCAGGTTTCACCTCAAAAATGG
>JBATHL010000281.1:0-4291 GCA_049666745.1 Gammaproteobacteria bacterium | reverse complement strand
CGCTACCTGGAAATCTGCGACGGCAACATGCAGGAAGGTTCGTTTCGTTGCGATGCCAACGTTTCGGTACGACGCAAGGGCGATCAGAAACTCGGTACCCGCGCCGAACTGAAGAACATCAACTCGTTCCGTTTTCTCGAACGCGCCATCAACCATGAAATCGAGCGACAGATCGATTTGATCGAAGATGGCGGCAGGGTGGTGCAGGAAACCAGGCTTTACGACTCCGAGCGCGATGAAACCCGTTCGATGCGCAGCAAGGAAGAGGCCAACGACTATCGTTATTTCCCCGATCCGGACCTGTTACCGGTAACCATTAGTGATGCAGACATAGCGCGCATCCGCGCCGCATTGCCGGAGTTACCCGAGCAGAAAAAACAGCGTTATATCGATGATCTCGGATTGTCGGATTACAACGCCGAGTTATTGACCAGCAACCGTGATACCGCGATTTATTTTGAAATCGCGCTCGCAGCAGCGCCGCAACTCTCCGCGCAACTCGCCAACTGGATTCTGGGCGATCTCAGCGGCGCCTTGAACAAGACGGGCATGGAAGTATCGGCAGCGCCGATTGAGCCCGCGATGCTCACGCAACTGGTGGCGCGCATCGCCGACAACACCATTTCGGGCAAGATCGCCAAGGAAGTTTTCGAAGCCATGTGGCAGGGTGAAGGTAGTGCGGATGAAATTATCAATGCGCGTGGTCTGAAACAGATAACCGACAGCGGCGCAATCGAAACCCTGATCGATGAAGTCATCGCTGCCAATCCGGAGCAGGTAGCGCAATTTCGTGCCGGCAAGGAAAAGGTGCTGGGATTTTTCGTCGGTCAAATCATGCAGCAGTCGCAGGGCAAGGCAAATCCCGGCCAGGTGAATGCGATGCTGCGAGAAAAACTTAAACCCTGAATATGTTGACCATCAAGCGCAGTTGTAGCTACAGGATTATCACCCGTGCGGTGCATATGGACGATCAACCACTGGTCGCACTGCTCATGCCCGGGGGCGAAGATTGCGAACCCTGTCTTGATCAAAATCAACTTCAGGCCAGTCTCGATGCCAGTCCAGAAGCAATAATCGTTTACAATCAGCAGGCCGAAGCACGGGCAATAGTGGAAAATCTGAAAACCCCGGCGACACAGATATATATCGAGATTCGGCAGGATACCAGGGGGGTACTGGGCTTGCATGCGATTCGCTATCGAGGTCAGGAGCCCGAAACCCTGGAACTGATTTACCAGTAAACCGGCAAAGGCCCGCGCCTTTACCGGACGGGATACAGATACTATGTCAAGAGTGTTACTGATCACCGGCGCTAGCCGGGGCATCGGCGCCGAAACCGCACGCCTCGCTGCCGCGCGCGGTTACTCGTTGTGCCTAAATTACCTGCATAGCGAACAGGCCGCCACAGATCTCCTTGACTCTCTTCAGGCCGATGGTCATCACGTGATCACATACCAGGCTAATGTTGGTGTCGAAGCGGAGGTCGAAGCCATGTACCGGGCCATCGACGACGAGTTTGGGCGCCTCGACGGGCTGGTCAACAATGCCGGTATCCTCGAACAGCAAAGCGATCTTGTAGATATGACAGTCGCCCGCTGGCAGAGAATCCTCGAAATCAATGTTATCGGCAGTTTTCTATGCGCGCGCGAGGCGGTCAAACGCATGTCAACCCAACGCGGCGGTGAAGGCGGATCGATAGTTAATCTGTCATCTCGTGCCGCCGACCTCGGCGCTCCCCATGAGTATGTCGATTATGCCGCTGCCAAGGGCGCTATCGATGCGATGACTATCGGACTGGCAAAAGAAGTGGGTGACCAGGGAATCCGGGTCAACGCGGTCAAACCGGGGCTGATATATACCGATATCCACGCCGATGGCGGCGAGCCCGGACGTGTGGATCGACTCAAAACGGGCGTACCGATGCAGCGCGGGGGTTCGGCACGGGAAGTAGCCGAAGCGATTCTGTGGTTGCTATCCGACGCCTCAGCCTATACCTCGGCCAGTTTCATCGATGTCTCCGGGGGCCGCTAAACATGGTTACCCGGCACAATCCCGCGTCGATCCCACTATTGTCGCTGGATGCAATCGCTTTTGACAGTGAAACCACCGGTCTCGATACCAGCAAGGCACGCATGATCCAGCTCGGTGCCGTGCGCATCGTACACGGCGAAGTCGATGAAACAAAAAGTTTCCAGCAATTGATAAACCCGGGCACACCCATTCCGCCGGAAAGCCAGGCGATACACGGCATAAGCGATGCGGACGTGGCCCATGAGCAGGACTTTGCTACGGTGGTTAGCACGTTTGATGCCTGGCGACAGGATTCGGTATTGATCGGATACGCCACGGGATTTGATCTGGCGATGCTGAAACGGGAGAAGGAGATCGCAGGCCTGGAGTGGGTCTCGCCGCGTAGCCTCGACGTACGTTTCCTGGTTAATTTACTGGGGCCTAATTTACCCGACTTTTCGCTCGACACTATCGCCGGCTGGGTTGGTGTCGAAATTCAACATCGACATAGCGCGCTTGGTGATGCGATTGCCACTGCCGCGATTTTTGTGGCACTGATTCCAAGATTGCGCGAACGCGGAATTCGTACCCTGGCCGAAGTTGAACGCGCCTGCGCCAGGTTCAGCGAATCCAGTGCCCGCGAGGTACAAATCGGCTGGCTCGATGTTCACGAAGCCAAAACCACGCGTAAAGTTCTGCAACGCATCGACAGCTTCCCCTACCGCCATCGTTTGCGTGACTTGATGAATAGCCCGCCGCTGATGATTGACGCCAGCATCAGTTTACGCGATGCGCTCGCAAAAATGATCGATGCAGAAGTCAGCTCCCTTTATGTCAATCCTCACATTGCAGGCAGCCCTACGGGAATCATCACAGAACGCGATCTACTGCGCCAGTTACACCGCAGCGGCGATGCGGCGTTCAGTATCCCGGTTAGCGAGCTGGCGGTGTTTCCATTGGAAAGTCTTTCCGCCGACGCCTTCGTTTACCGCGCTATAGCGCGCATGAAACGTTTGCATATCCGTCACCTCGGAGTCCACGATAGCCATGGTGAAATCATTGGCGCACTGTCGGCACGCGACCTGCTGCGCCAGCGCGCCGATGACGCCATTCTACTCGGCGACGATATCGACGCTGCCCAATCTGCCGGGCAAATGTCAGCGGTATGGGGCAACATTGTGCTGGTGGCAAAGAGCCTGGTGGCGGAAGAAGTTGACGCCCGGGACGTAGCTGCGGTGGTTTCACGAGAACTGTGCGCGCTGACGCGCCAGGCCTGCGTGCTTGCGGAAAAAGAAATGTCCAGCCCAGCCCCCTGCCCCTATGCGATGCTGGTGCTCGGTTCCGGTGGACGCGGTGAAAGCCTGCTGGCGATGGACCAGGACAACGCTATCGTTTTTGCCGTGGGTGAAGCCGGCGGGCCGGAAGACCAATGGTTTGCCGAACTGGGCGGCAAGGTGGCGGATATGCTCGATGCCGCGGGCGTACCCTATTGCAAGGGTAAGGTCATGGCCAGTGATCCCGCGTGGCGCATGTCCGTCAAGAGCTGGCAGGATTTGCTGCAGACCTGGGTCCGACGTCAGTCGCCCGAAGATATCCTCAACTGCGATATCTTTTTCGATGCGGTAGGTGTACATGGCGATATCGGGCTGGCCAATGAAGTGCTCGACTATGCCTTTGAGATCGGGTGCCAATCGAACCAGTTTATCAAGCTGATGTCGATTAACGCCTGTAAGAATTCACCGCCACTGGGGTTTTTCGGTCGCTTCAAACTCGATAACGGTCGCATGGATTTAAAAATGGGTGGCATCATGCCCCTGTTTTCGACCGCGCGCGTGCTATCTATCAAACACGGGGTACGCAGGCAATCGACCCCGGCGCGCTTCGCTGCGCTAGCAACAGAGATTAGCGAAATGCAAAACACATTGGAGAACCTGGGTGAGGCGCACCGGATAATTTTCCACACTATTCTCGAGCAGCAATTACTCGATCTTGAAGCCGGTATTCCACTATCGAACCGGGTTGCGCCAAATGACCTGAGCTCGGCATCACGTGATCAACTGAGCTGGGCGCTACAACAGGTTCCCAACGTTTCCAACCTGCTCGGCGATCCATTAACACGGGGTTGAGTAGGCATAACCCAAACTAAGTCATTTCCGTTTCCCCGGACTACAGCCCTGAACAGAAAACTGGTCAAGGGTTAGCTGACGCGCCTTTGTAGTCGGGGGCTAGCTCGGGGGCCAGTCCGCAAAAGTGTAGCGAGGCAGGACGCCGAGCTCCAAGC
>JBATHL010000280.1:0-10184 GCA_049666745.1 Gammaproteobacteria bacterium | reverse complement strand
GCTGACTGACTACCGCAGTGACGCCGTCGGCATTAGCGGTCTTGATAACCGAGCGCATCTTGGTACCGAAAACATTTTTTTGCCGGGCCTTTTGTAATAGTTCATCCAGACCGGGCATAGGTTTCATGACCTGGGCGCCGTTACTTTCATCGGCGAGTCCCTTGTCGACCTTGAGAAATGGAACCACGCGCTTGACGTTCCACAGGTAGTCGGCAGTCCCCTGCCCCTCGACTTCCCGGTCCATGGTATTTTCAAAAAGGATTGCGCCCATAATTCGACTCCCGTCAAATGCCGGGCTGGTTACAATTCTGCTGCGCATGGCATGGACAACTTCGAACATTTCATCGTCGTTGCTATAGGCCTCGGCCCCGACTCCATAATTGGCCAGAGCCTTGGGCGTACTGCCGCCGCTTTGGTCGAGGGCGGCGATGAAGCCGGGTTCATTTTTGATCTTATCGAGTTGTTGATTATAATTGGTCACGGTTTTGCATACTTTCCGGGTTGGATGGACAAAAAGCACCTGTGCTCACGATTCCGTGAAGTATAAACACTGTGATTTTTTAATACAATTGACTTAGCAGGCCTACTGACTTATCGCGAACTCGCGGGAGGCATCGCAACATAACCGGGCAAGCTTTTAATCCTGGCAATCCAGCCATTAATCATCGGGTAAGCTGATAAATCGAACCCGCCCTCGTGGGCGACATGGGTGTAGGCGAACAGCGAAATATCGGAGATGCTACAGCGCTCACCAACCAGGAAATGTCGCTCGCTGAGATGCGCTTCCATTAGATCCAGGGCACGATAGCCGCCTTTGAGTCTGGTTTTGTACTCGTCCATTCGACTATCCGGCATGTGCTGGTAAACCTTTATGTAACGGGCTACTGCAATCGTCGGTTCGTGGCTGTATTGTTCGAAGCATTGCCATTCGAGCACACGGGTTTGCGACAGTTTGTCTGGCGGCCAATAGTCGCTGCCCTGAGCGAGATAGAAGAGGATGGCGTTGGACTCCGTCAGGACTGCGTCATCGTCAGTGACGCACACCGGGATCTGGCCGTTGGGATTTAACGCGAGGAAGCTGTCGCTGCGGGTTTCACCGCGCAGTATATCGATCGGGATCCAGTCGTGTTCCAGCGCGAGCAGCGCGCACATGAGTTTCAGCTTGTAGCAGTTGCCGGAATAGATATCGCCGTATATTTTCATACGGCCGAATATACTATTTAATAAACAGTTTTGATATCACCCATACGGCTGGACATCAAGGTGTTTCTGCCCAACGATTTATCGAAAACCGTCGAGTAAGCGAGTACCGCCTGCACATAGTTGCGCGTTTCCTTGAAGGGTACAGTTTCTACCCATAAATCGGCCGACATGATTGTATTCTTCGGCAGCCATCGTTTTACATTACCGGGGCCGGCATTGTAAGCCGCCGCGGCCAGGGCGACGTTATTGTCAAATCGGTTCATCACCGTTCTCAGATAGTGAGTGCCCAAACGAATGTTATTCTCGACACGTAAAATATCCGACTTGCGCGGACGTTTCATGCCGATCGACTTTGCCACCCGGCGCGCAGTGCTCGGCATAAGTTGCATCAGTCCCAGTGCGCCGACACTGGAGCGCGCCAATGGATCGAATAAACTTTCGCGACGCATGACACCATAGATAATTGATGGATCGAGTTCCCGGGCCTCGGCATGTTGCATCACCTGCTGCTTGTAAGGCATGGGGAAGCGCAGGCTGAAATCGTTGCGGTGTGGTGTCTTGGCGACAGTTCGAATGGCACTGTCATGCCATTGCCATTTCGATGCCAGTGTGGCGGCTTGTTTTATCTGGTCCTGATCAAGATAGCGCAAGGCTTGAAACCATTCGCGTTTGGCGTCTATCAGGCGATCCAGGTAATACAGTTCCCGTGCGCGCAACATGTGTGGATTAGCTGACATGAAACTATCTTCATCAACTTCGACACTGGCGGCATTTTCCTGTTCAATACGATAGTCGCGTTTTAACTTATCGGCGGCGAGGAAACCGTAGTAGCTGCTTTGGTCGGATATCTGTTCGAGCAGGCTCAACGAACCAGCCAGCTGGCCCTCGGCTTCCATCGCACGTGACAACCAGTACTGCCATTCGTTTTCCTGGTGCAGATGGGTCGGCATCAGGTTGATCGTTTTCATCAGCCCCGACCAGTCGCGATTGCGCAACTGAATTCGTGCTAACCACAGGTGCGCCTGGTCATTCATAATCGAAGGATCGAGACTGGATAGCAAGGCACGAGCCTCGGTTTTGTGTTGAATCGCTGCAGAAAGGGCGATTCGCCTCTGGCTTTGATCTTTCTGCTCCTGGGTAAAAGCAAAATCATCGCGGATCAGGTTCCAGTGTTCGAGTGCCTTTAGGCTGTTTTTACGGGCCAGCCGATCGATCGCATGAACAATAATGGCACGGTTATGTTCATTGTCCCCGGCGTCGGCCAACTGCCTGAGTGAACGCTCGGGGCGTCGGTGTGCCCGGTACCAGGTTTCTACCGTGGCCCTGGCCTGCTCGTCAAGTTGCTTGCTCAGATAGCGTGCCAGGTTAGGACGACGCGCTTTGAACGCTTTTTCTATACGCAACCAGATGGCCTGCTCAGCCTGTTCATTGCTCTTCAGAAAATAGGCAAATGCCGGATCACATTGGGAAGGTTGTGAATAGCCACGTGACCAGACTCTGGCGATTTCATCATTCAGTCCTTCAAGCTGATTCAGTTTTAACCTGGCCTGGAAAGCGAGGCATTTCAGTCGCGTATTCTCGCGGCCGTCAAAAAATTTCAGATAATTTTCCCAGTCCCCGCGTCGTGCGAGAACGTTTAACCATTTGCCGCGAGCATGGTAGGCGAATGGAAAATCAGCAAATTGCTGTAAAAATTTCTCAACCTGCTGTGGTTTGGCCTTGCTGACTCGACGGATGAATGCATCGTACTCCAGGTATGGCTTTGCGGGATAATCGTTGAGTTGTTTAAGTATCTTGTGGAATTTACTGATTTTATTGCGTTCAAGCGCAGCCGAGGCGTCATGAAACAATTGACGTTGCTGTTCGATTTTGGCCTGAAGTTGGGGGCTGATCAGTCCTGCAAACAGCAAAACGATCATTCCGATGCTTCGGTGGCCATTTATAGAACTGAACTTCACGGATACCGTTGCCAAGAGAAATCCTTATATTTCAAAAATTTAGTGGGAAGTCTAGAAGTAAAATATTAATTAAACAAGTGAATCAATTGGCATTTTCCGGATGATTCTGAACAAGGTTAGCCGGATTAAGCAATTCCTTGAGTCTGGCTTCACTAATATTGGTCATTTCCAGGGCTACTTCAAGTATAGGACGTTTTTCGCGTAGTGCCGTTTTTGCAACTTCAGCCGCCTGTTGGTAGCCGATAATGGGATTCAGCGCAGTAACCAGAATCGGGTTAAACGCCAGGTTTTGCGCCATAGCGTCACTATTAACTGTAAAGGTATCGATGACCCCGGTCAGGTGCAGGCTCGCATTACCCAGGATTTCGATGCTTTGCAGCAGGTTATAGGCAATCACCGGTAACATGACATTTAGCTGAAAATTGCCTGACTGCGCCGCCAGCGCAATGGTAGTGTCGTTGCCGATCACCTGTGCGGCTGCCATCAACACGGCTTCGGGTATCACCGGATTAACCTTGGCCGGCATGATCGAACTACCCGGCTGTAAAGCTTCGAGCTGGATCTCCCCGAGGCCGGTCAACGGCCCGGAATTCATCCAGCGCAAGTCGTTAGATATCTTGGTCAGCGAAGTCGCCAGTACACGCAGTTGGCCGCTCAGTTCGAGCGTGGTATTTTGTGCACTCAAACCCTCAAACAAATTCTCCATCGGCATGAAACGTATGCCAATCGCAGCCCTTAGTTTGTCGCAGACACGTTGCCCGAAATCGAAACTGGTGTTGACCCCGGTGCCGACCGCGGTACCGCCGATAGCGAGTTGTTGCAGTCGAGTCAAGGTCGTTTGTATGCGGTAACGGTCGTTTTTTAACTGTGATGCCCAGGCGGAGATTTCCTGTCCCAGCGAAACGGGCATCGCATCCATCAAGTGGGTACGCCCGGTTTTAATGGTTTGCTGATGTTCTTGCATGCGGCCGTTCAGCGCGGCTTCGAGGGTTTGCAGGGCGGGCAGCAACTGCTCATGGATCCTCCGCGCGGCGGCAATATGAATGGCCGATGGAAAGACGTCATTGGAACTTTGCCCCATGTTGACGTGATCGTTGGGATGGACACTAAGCTCGTCATCTGAAGCCAGCGTGGCGATGACTTCGTTAACGTTCATGTTGCTGCTGGTTCCAGATCCAGTCTGGAACACGTCGACTGTAAACTGATCGGCATACTGACCCGAGATAATCGACTCGGCCGCCTTTTGAATCGCTTGCTGGCGCGGCTGATCGAGTTTTTCAAGTTCGAAATTGGTTTCGGCGCAAGCTTTTTTGATTGACGCGAGGGCATGTATTACGGCATCAGGTAGATGTAGAGAGCTGATTTTGAAATTGTCGAGGGCACGTTGCGTTTGCGCCTGGTAGAGTGCATCGGCCGGAATCTCCACCGTACCCATGCTATCGCTTACCCTGATTTTCTTTTTACTCATGATGCGCTGCTGAAACTCTAATATCCGCGGATTGTAACACTCAAGTCACAAATACATGCGTTCCCGGGGAGATAAAATTGATGCTTATTTTGTGGAACCGATGCCACAAAAGCGCTTGAACTGGTCTACAATCTGATCAATGCTGATTCAGCAGCCAGACTAACTGATATCCAGTAACCGAGGTGATTGTGATGGGCGATGAAGATACAGTGGTATTAACCCCTGAAGAAAAAGATAAAATTTTGAAGGAAGTCCCGGAGGACGAACAGCAGGATGACGAAGAAGAGGAAAGCTAGACCCTGATAGGCCTTCTATGTGGGTAAACAACGAATTGCTTTAGCAGTTCCCAGGTACTCCTTAATCGCCAATTGCTGCGTCTGCAGCACATACAATCCGGTAGCACCAACGCTGGCTGCCTGCTGACGCATTCCCCGCACCAACGAGTTGAGCGTGAAATGGCCGCCGTTCATGCTGATGTGCGCAATGGTTTCAAAGTTGCAGGGTGGCCGGTCGATAAAATAAACGATTACTTCCTCACTCTTGATACTTGCTCCTGGCTGACCGACCACCAGGTTTGACTCGACGCAAGCCAATAATGAGTAGCTCGAGAGCAGTATTGCCATGACCAGGGAATTTTTCATATTAACCTCCACGCTCTGTATCGGCTATAGCGATTAAATCTTAACCGGGTTGACGCGCGACGATTTCAATTAGCGAGGTGCACAGCTGCTTCAGTTCCTGGGTGGAAATAATATAAGGCGGCATCAGGTAAACCAGCTTGCCAAACGGGCGTACCCAAATTCCGGCGTCGACAAACTGGCACATTATCGACCTCATGTCGACCGCTTGCTTCATTTCTATGACCCCGATCGCGCCCAGGCATCGAACCTCGGCTACCTGGGGTAGTTCCGCACAGGGGGACAACAATTGTTTCAATTGCAGCTCGATCTGGTTGACGCGTTGCTGCCAGTCTGACTCGATCAGCTGTTCGATACTCGCGACGGCTACCGCACAGGCCAATGGATTGGCCATAAAGGTGGGGCCATGCATAAACACCCCGGGATTGCCCTGGTCGATGGTGTTACTGATTTCGGCCGTGGTCAGGGTGGCAGCGAGACTCATGTAACCCCCGGTGAGGGCCTTGCCGACACACATAATGTCGGGTGATATGGCCGCATGCTCACAGGCAAACAACCTGCCGCTACGACCAAACCCGGTTGCAATTTCGTCGGCAATCAGCAATACCTGGTAACGATCGCAAAGCTCGCGGGCACGCGCGAGATAATCCGCCGCATAAAAATACATGCCACCGGCCCCCTGAACCACGGGTTCGAGAATCAACGCGGCGATCTGGTTATGATTTGTTTGCAGTAACTGTTCGAGGGCTCGCATGTCACTATCCTGACAGGCTTCACCAAATCGACAGAGAGGGCGTTCAACATGAAATTGCTGGCTAAGTATGGAATTAAACAGGCTGTGCATGCCGGTTATGGGATCGCATACCGACATCGCACCCAGGGTGTCTCCATGGTAACCGTTGCGTAAGGTCGCAAAACGCTGTTTGCCCGGTTCCCCTCTTGCGTTCCAGTATTGAATCGCCATTTTCAGTGCGACTTCCACGGCGACTGATCCCGAATCGGAAATGAAGACCGATTGCAGCCCTTGCGGCGTCAGTGCCACCAGTTTTTCAACTAGTCGAATCGCCGCTTCGTGAGTGAGTCCACCAAACATGACATGCGCCATGCGCTGCAACTGCTGTTCAATCGCACTGTTTAGACGCGGATGATTGTAACCGTGGATCGTGCACCACCAGGAGGACATGCCATCAATTAGCCTTTTGCCGTCCGAGAGGTTCAGGTATACCCCGCTGGCCGAATCCACATGAAACACGGGTAAATCGCTATGCATGGCGCTATAGGGATGCCAGATGTGTGCCTGGTCGAGCGCTCTTTGAGCTTCAAGGGATAAATGCTTCATGATTCTGTATTTGCGGAAAAATCCGGATTTTGGTCCATACTTAACGCAACATACTGGAATGTTGCTAATTCAAGTTAACTTTATAGTCATCGCAGCTTATGAATAACAATAAAACCCTGAGTATTACATTGTGCGAGAGGCTATCCGAGACCGATAGATGACGGCATCCGCAAGTATATGGAATACAGGGGTAAAAAAGTATCATGCAATTTAGAAATCTCACCGCATTGTGCATCTTGTCGCTGGCGACACTCGCCGGCAGCGTGCAGGCGCGTGATATTTCAATGCTCACCGTTGAATGGGCACCTCATTACGGATCTGATCTCCCCGAGCAAGGTTTGACCACCGCCATTGTCAAGGCCGCATTCAAGGCCGAGGGCCACAACTCCGCGGTAGACTTTATTCCCTGGGCGCGCGCCTTGCAGGAAGTTGAGGTGGGTAACTCCGATGTGGTGATGGGTGCTTATCACAATGACGAGCGGGAGCAGGCGTATATTTTCAGCGATCCCATTTATTTTCTACAGCTGGGTTTGATAGCGCGTCCGGGATTAGGGGTGTCGGAATACAAAACCCTGCGTGATCTGACTCCATACAGCATCGGTATATCAAGAGGATTTGCCAATAGTGAGGAGTTTGATGCAGCCAGCTATCTCGATAAGCATGTTGCCACCTTCCCCAATTTAAATATTCGCAAGCTGTTCAGAGGTCGGATTGACATGGCGGTTATGAATTTTGACTTGTTCAGGTACGAGGCCAAAAAAGAGGGATTCTGCATTAGCGATGTTGAATTCATGGAACCGCCCCTGGAAACCCACGGCTTATTCCTGATGGCGTCACGCCAGATAGCCGACGGCGAAAAAATAATACAGGACTTTAACCGGGGCCTGGACAAGATCCGAAAAAATGGCGAATTCGATCGCATTGTCAGCCGTTTGCGCAAGTAAATCTGTTCGAGATGCATAGACCAGGATTATTTAAATGAATAACAGTATTGTCCGTTGGTACAGCACGATACGCATCAAGGTAGTTAGCGTAATAATCATATCCTGTACCCTGGTGCTCGGTAGTTTAAGTGCCTACAAGGTTATTAATGAACAAAAACAGCTGACCGCGGATCTGCAAAAACTGGCCGGGGTTACTTCCCAACGCCTGTCAAAACACTTGATCGGCCCCATGTGGGACCTTGATAAAGACCTGGTCGACGCTGCGCTTGAAGCAGAAATGCTGGAAGATAATGTACAGGCGATCGTAGTCTGGGACGAAGGCGCCAAATCGGTTTTTGCGGCGCGTGAACGCGATGCAAATGGCGTCCTGATAGATTCGAATGGGGCGATTGCCGGTGATTTGATCAAGTCGGTAAACGAAGTCAACAATGGCACCAAGTCGATCGGTGAAGTGGCGGTCTTCGTCTCCAGGCGGCAGTTGAACCAGCAGCTAACCGCATCTACCATCGCCAACCTCATTACCCTGCTGGCCCTGGTGACGGTCATGGCAATCGTGATGACGATTGTCATGAATCAAATCATCATCGGGCCGATTACACGGCTCGCCAAGCACGCCGAGGATATCAGTCATGGTAATTTGAAACAAAAAATCCGCCCGGAATCGCGTGATGAAATTGGCCAGCTGGCGGAAGCGTTTCACCGTATGCAAACCAGCTTACGTGTTGCCTTTAAACGAATTTATGCCAAGGCTAAATCAACTTGACTATTGCAATGACTGTATTCGGTTCAGTTTATGAACACCGGGGGCGGCGGTGAGTAACTGGATTCTTTACGACGACTTCGTCGATCAGGTGAGAAATCTGCATGACAATGCTTACAGTGGTTTAGTCACCGGGGTGAGCGATGACAATCATTCTTTCCAGATCGGATTCGACCAGGGTGCGATCATCCTGCTTACCTATCGCATCAAGAAGGGCCTCGCGGCTTTGCAATTGATTACCCAGATCGAACGCGCCAGGATTACCGAGCACCCCAACAGCGATATCCACGAAGCCGCGGGTGAAGATCTCGATACCCAGGAGGTGCTAGGGCAGCTGGTTGCAAATACGCTGGACGAAACAACTACTGTTATCACCAGTATCACCGATGTGCCCACGCTGCCACAAAACGGTGGGCCTGCAGCATCGAGTTCAGTGGATAAAAAATTAAAGCAGCTTATAAAAACTGCGGCAGTTCATCATTTTGGCCCGATCGGCGCAATGGTCTGCGATGAGCATCTTGACCATCACCAGGGTGACGTCAGGGCAATCGTCTTCAGTATCGCTCAGGAAGTGGGTGCCAGCGAGGCTGACACCGAGGCTTTCCTGCAAACGGTTGCGAACGGTTAAACTGGCTGTCGAACCGGCCGCCAGCCCTGCTCGTACTGTCTCACTGCCGCAATAAACAATTCTGCACCTAGTATTGCGCAGCGATGTTCCAGACCGCCCCTGTCTGGGGACTTTGCAGGATCGCGTAGTTCAGCCTGGGCTATGATATCTCCCTGATCGAAATGCCGGTTCAGCAAGTGCAGGCTCACTCCGAAGCTGGTGTGCTGGCAGTCGAGTTGCTGTTTAACTGGATTGGGTCCGCGAAAATCAGGCAGCAGCGAGGGGTGCATATTGAGCGCCCCCTTACGCGGGCTATCGATGAGTACGCTATCGATCAGGTATGGCCAGCAGGCGACCAGCAGGAAATCGATTGCATGCTGTTCGATCAGGTCGGCGCAACCTGCCTGTTGTGATGCCGGGGCATACGCAATCTCGATGCCCTGCGCCTGCTGTAGCAAGCGACGTTGTGGTGCCGTTGATAGAATTTCCCGATCTGCCGCCGGTAATCCCTGTGCGGGTGGATATTCCGGCAAGATCAACAATTCGGGCAGGTAATGTTGCTGTTGCAGTGCCTGCAGTACCTCGCAGGAAAAATTGGCTCCGCTGGCGAGTAATGCATAACTGGCAAGCGGGATGTCGCGCTCAGGGATCATCGTCGCAGGGTTGCAGTTCGATGACGCCCTGTTCAGACAGCGTGTCGAGAAAACCGAACTGACGCATATCCGTGATTCGCTGCGGATAGAGCACACCATCCAGATGGTCGCATTCGTGCTGTACGACCCGTGCATGAAAGCCGGAAACCTCACGTTCGATCTCGTTGCCGTATTGATCGAATCCCCGGTAGTGAATATCACGATAGCGCGACACGACACCGCGCATGCCGGGAACACTCAAACAGCCCTCCCAGCCCTCTTCCTGCGCATCGCCCAGCGCCGTGATAACCGGGTTGATCAGTACTGTCTGCGGGATTGGCGGGGCATCGGCATAGCGGGAATTGGTCTGGTAGCCAAAAATGACCACGCGCTGCATTACGCCGATTTGCGGGGCCGCGAGCCCTGCCCCGTTTTCGGCCGCCATGGTGTCCCACATATCGGTCAACAGCGGTTCGAGGCTTGCAGCGTCGATAACATCAACCTCCACGGAAACCTCCAGCAAACGCGGGTCTCCCATTTTCAATACGGTTCTGATGGTCAAGCTTGTTGCCTGTCTAAATGAGCCGGATTGATTGTGCCAGATATCGGTGATATAACAAATCGCTTAACGTCGA
>JBATHL010000279.1:0-10585 GCA_049666745.1 Gammaproteobacteria bacterium | reverse complement strand
ATAGAGGACCACATGGCCAACTTGATAGTAGCGCAGTTGCTGTTCCTGGAATCCGAGAATCCCGACAAGGATATCTCGCTTTACATCAACAGCCCGGGTGGATCGGTAACAGCGGGACTTGCTATTTATGACACCATGCAATTCATCAAACCTGACGTGAGTACGCTTTGTACGGGCCAGGCAGCCAGCATGGGAGCGATTTTACTGGCGGGTGGTTGTGCCGGAAAACGTTATGGTCTGCCACACTCGCGCGTCATGATCCATCAGCCACTGGGTGGCTTCCAGGGGCAGGCGAGCGATTTCGAGATTCATGCCAAGGAGATTCTGGCAGTTAGAGCCAGGCTCAACCAACTACTGGCGCATCATACCGGGAAGAAGGAAAGCAGTATCGACCAGGATACCGAGCGCGACAATTTCATGAGCGCTGAAGCTTCGGTGGAATACGGAATTATGGATCAAGTTTTGTCTTCTCGTGCCGACTCAGATGAGAAAGGCGACACAGAATAGATAAACTTCTGTGTCTAATCTGTGAAACGTGGGTCAAAAAGCGTTTTTTTCGGTTGTGCTCTGCGGTTCGGTCTAATATTATCGATCCAATTGGACACTAGATTTCGGTAGTTGGGTATGAGTGACGAAAGATCCAAGAATAAGGATGAAAAGCTGCTTTACTGTTCGTTTTGCGGCAAAAGCCAGCATGAAGTAAGAAAACTGATAGCGGGCCCGTCAGTTTTTATCTGCGACGAGTGCGTGGATCTCTGTAACGATATTATTCGAGAGGAAATCCATGAAAGTGGTGAGGATGCCGAAAGCAAACTCCCCATCCCCCATGAAATCTTTAAAGTTCTCGATGAATATGTTATTGGCCAGAGTCGTGCCAAAAAGGTGCTGTCGGTGGCGGTGTACAACCACTACAAGCGCCTGGAAGTCGGACATATCAAGGACGACATCGAACTCTCCAAAAGTAATATCCTGCTAATCGGTCCCACCGGGTCGGGCAAGACCCTGCTCGCCGAAACCCTGGCCAGACTGCTCAACGTGCCTTTTGCTATCGCGGACGCCACTACCCTTACGGAAGCTGGTTACGTGGGTGAAGACGTTGAAAATATCATCCAGAAGCTGCTGCAAAAATGCGACTATGATGTCGAAAAGGCGCAAACAGGAATCGTCTATATCGATGAAATCGACAAGATTTCGCGTAAGTCGGATAATCCTTCGATAACCCGGGATGTGTCTGGTGAAGGCGTGCAGCAGGCATTGCTGAAACTGATCGAAGGAACGGTCGCGTCGGTACCGCCACAGGGCGGCAGAAAGCATCCGCAGCAGGAATTCCTGCAGGTCGATACCGGCAAGATACTGTTCATTTGCGGCGGTGCATTTGCCGGACTGGACAAGGTTATTCTTAATCGATCTGAAAAAGGTGGCATTGGCTTTGGCGCTGATGTCAAAAGCAAGGACAAAAAAGATCTGTTTGGTGAAGTCATTAGCAAGGTAGAGCCCGAGGATTTGATCAAGTATGGTTTGATTCCCGAGTTTGTTGGCCGTTTACCTGTGGTTGCCACGCTCGAAGAGCTTGACGAAGACGCACTGGTGAAGATTCTGACCGAGCCCAAAAACGCGATCACCAAGCAATACCAGAAAATGTTCGAAATCGAAGGCTGCGAGATCGAATTTCGAGCGGACTCACTTAACGCGGTCGCAAAAAAAGCGATGGCACGCAAAACCGGTGCACGTGGCCTGCGCACCATACTCGAAAATACTCTGCTGGAAATCATGTACGATCTACCCGCCATGGATAATGTCAGCAAGGTAGTGGTCGATGCCGCGGTTATCGAAGGTAATGCCCAGCCCTATGTCATCTACGAGGGCGGTGAAATGCAACGCGTGGCTTCTGACGAGTAAACCGTCCCAGGCGGGCTTCCAGGCTGGGTTGAAATCGGTTAATCGACACCCATATAGATCCGAGACTTAAGCTTTGAGGCATTTATGTCAGACTATCAAGACAATCCGCTTGCTGAACAACAGGACAGACAACTGATACCGGTATTACCGCTACGCGATGTCGTCGTGTATCCGCATATGGTTATCCCTCTTTTTGTCGGCCGCGAGAAATCGATTTTTGCGCTCGAAGCCGCAATGGCCGACAATAAGAAAATTCTCTTGCTGGCTCAAAAAAACGCCGAGGTCGATGACCCTGGACAGGAAGACCTGTACCAGATTGGTACGCTTTCCACTATCTTGCAGATGCTCAAACTCCCTGATGGCACGATCAAGGTGCTGGTCGAGGGCGGTGACAGGGTAACAGTCGATAGCTTCCTGGAAACCAACGAGTATTATTCCGCGGCGATAAAATTGCTGGAAAAGTCCAGTCTCGTCGACGATCGCGAAGCGGAAGTTCTGCTGCGCTCGGTGCTAAATCTGTTTGATCAATACGTCAAGCTGAACAAAAAAGTACCACCCGAAATTCTGACCTCGTTATCGGGCATAGACGACCCGAGCCGGCTGGCCGACACGATTGCCGCGCATATGTCGTTAAAGCTCGATGAAAAACAGGAAATTCTGGAAATCCAGGATCCACGTGAACGCATCGAACACATTATGAGCAAGATCGAAGGCGAGATCGATTTGATGCAAATCGAAAAGCGTATCCGTGGTCGCGTGAAACAACAGATGGAGAAGAGTCAGCGCGAGTACTATTTGAATGAGCAGATGAAGGCTATTCAAAAAGAGCTTGGCGACATGGACGATGCACCTAATGAAGTAGAGGATTTACAGAAGAAAATCGAAGAGTCAGGAATGCCGAAAGAGGCCCGTGAAAAGGCTGACTCCGAACTTAACAAGCTGAAAATGATGTCGCCGATGTCGGCCGAGGCGACCGTAGTGCGCAACTATATTGATTGGCTGGTGAGCGTACCCTGGAAAAAGAAATCCAAGATCAGACGCGACCTGGCACAGGCTGAAAAAGTACTGGAAGAAGATCACTACGGTCTGGAGAAAGTCAAAGAGCGAATTCTTGAGTATCTCGCAGTACAGCAGCGGGTACGTAAATTGAAAGGCCCAATATTGTGCCTGGTGGGGCCACCCGGCGTTGGTAAAACTTCGATCGGTCGCTCGATCGCAAGGGCTACCAATCGAAAGTTTTCTCGCATGTCGCTGGGCGGTGTGCGTGACGAGTCTGAAATCAGAGGCCATCGTCGTACCTATATTGGCTCGATGCCGGGTAAAATTATTCAAAACCTTTCTCGAGTAAAAGTACGAAATCCTCTGTTTCTGCTCGATGAAATCGATAAGATGGCGATGGACTTTCGCGGTGACCCGGCGTCAGCGTTACTCGAGGTGCTTGATCCCGAGCAAAACAATACCTTTGCCGACCATTACATGGAAGTCGAGTTCGATCTTTCCGACACCATGTTTGTAGCTACCTCCAATAGTATGAATATTCCTGGTCCCTTGCTTGATCGTATGGAAGTAATTCGTATTCCCGGTTATACCGAAGACGAGAAACTGAATATTGCCATCAAGTACCTGGTGCCAAAACAGATCAAGGAAAATGGACTGAAACCGGACGAAGTCGTGTTTAAACAGAGCGCGGTGAGCGAAATTATCCAGCGCTATACCCGGGAAGCTGGAGTGCGTAATCTCGAACGCGAGATTTCCAAGATTTGTCGCAAGGCGGTTAAGGCAATGCTGTTAAAGCCGAGCATCAAGAAGCTGACCATAAGCGCGCAAAACATCGAGAAGTATCTTGGTGTCAAACGCTTTCGCTTCGGCTCGGCAGACGCGAAAGACCAGGTCGGCCAGGTTACCGGGCTGGCGTGGACCGAAGTCGGTGGCGAATTGCTAACTATCGAGGCTGCCGTGGTCGACGGTAAGGGGAAATTTGTGCAGACAGGGCAATTAGGTGACGTGATGAAGGAATCGATCCAGGCGGCGTTGACCGTGGTGCGAAGCCGTTCCCAGGTCCTCGGTGTCAGCCCTGATTTCAATGAAAACAAGGATATTCATATCCATGTTCCTGAAGGGGCCACGCCGAAGGATGGGCCTAGTGCCGGTGTCGGCATGTGTACAGCGCTGGTATCGGCGTTGACCGAGATCCCGGTAAAGGCTGAAGTAGCGATGACAGGGGAAATAACACTGCGTGGTGAGGTATTGCCAATCGGTGGTTTAAAAGAGAAACTGCTGGCCGCCCATCGTGGTGGTATCAGCAAGGTCTTAATTCCCGAGGAAAATGAGAAGGACCTGGCCGAGATTCCCGACAATATCAAAGCCAAGCTGGAAATCATTCCGGTGCGCTGGATTGATCAGGTTCTGGAGGTTGCACTTTCTCATCAACCGACTCCTTTACCCAAGGGTTCGGTAGCTGCCGGTGATGCGCCAAAGTCGAAGGTGAAAGATAAAAAGTCATCTGGAGTCAGGGCGCACTAGTCGTTTGCGTAAATAATGCGATTTATTTAAGTTATTTAGCCTTTTAAGGTTGACCGTAAAGCCTGCTGTTGGTTTAATTCGACGCTCTGGACGGGGGATTGCGCGAGCATAATAAAAAGCTCATCCACAACTATAACAAGCAAAATCTATACTTGTGTTGTCTGTCCGCCCTTCGGGCAAAAAAATATTAACTTAACCAAATGGAAGAATCTAATGAATAAATCCGATTTAATTGATGGTGTTGCAAGTGCGGCTGATTTGAGCAAGGCTGATGCCGCGCGTGCAGTCGATGGAGTAATTGCAACAGTAACCCAGGCTCTGAAATCAGGAGATCAGGTCACCGTAGTAGGCTTTGGAACTTTCCTCGTTCGTCAGCGTGAAGCTCGCGCCGGACGTAATCCCCGCACTGGAGAAACCATCCAGATTAAAGCATCAAAAGTACCTGCATTTAAGGCTGGCAAAGCTCTTAAGGACGCAGTAAACTAGCGCACCTTTTTTGGCTACACCGGGTGCTTAGCTCAGCTGGGAGAGCATCGCCCTTACAAGGCGAGGGTCGGCGGTTCGATCCCGTCAGCACCCACCACATAATCAGGAGTGGTAGTTCAGTTGGTTAGAATACCGGCCTGTCACGCCGGGGGTCGCGGGTTCGAGTCCCGTCCACTCCGCCATCATTGAAAGCGCTCGGTTCGAGCGCTGCTCCAATATGTTTCCTTTAACAGTGACGATAAGATAGATGCTGCAAGCAATTCGAGACAAGGTAACGGGATGGATTGCCTACGGCATCATCTTTTTAATCAGTGTACCTTTTGCCCTGTGGGGCGTTAACTCGTACCTTGGTGGTGGCGAAGCACAGCCGGCCGCCATGGTTAATGGCGAGGAAATAAGTATACGTGACCTCGACCAGGCATATGCGACCTATCGTCAAAGATTGTCTCAGTTATTCGGTGGTTCAATTCCCGAGTCCTTCGCCAGCGAGTCGATGTTGCGGGAGCAGGTGTTGGGACAGTTAATAGAAGAAATCGCACTGCTCCAATATACCCGGGAACAGTATTACCGCATCGGTGATGAGGAATTAAACCGCATAATTCGTAACATGAACGTGTTTCAACGCGACGGGCAATTCGATACCGAAATCTACCAGTCGCAGCTGCGCTCGCTCGGTTACTCTCCACTTGGTTTCGAGGAGGAACTCAGGCGCACCAATGCGATGGAGCAGTTGCAGAGTGGCATTCTTGCCACTGCATTTGAAGCTCCGCTGCTCGAGAAACAATTCACAAGTCTTAATAATCAAACACGCAAAATCAGGTCGCTGACATACCTTGTTGATACGTCAGCTATTCAGCCCGGAGCTGACGAAATCGAACGGCTTTACCTGTCTCAGACCGATCGATATCGCTCGCAGGAAGAAGTCAGGATCGATTTCATCGAATTGAGTCTCGATAGTGTCAAGCAGAGCATAGACGTCGAGGAGGGCGACGTATACGCGCGCTACCAGGAGAACAGGGCTGCCTATACCAGTACCGAGATCAGAGCTGCCAGTCATATTTTGATTACGGTTTCCGGTGATGAGGATGCCAACCCGGCACTCGCCAGAATTACCGCTCTTCGTGAGCGTATCGTAGCCGGTGAAAGTTTTAGCGATTTAGCACGAGAGTTTTCGCAAGACCCTGGATCGGCGAGTGATGGTGGCAGCCTCGGAGAAATCGAGCGTGGCATAATGGTACAGCCTTTCGAGGCAGCACTGTTTTCCATGGAGGTTGGGCAACTAAGCCAGCCTGTTAAAACTTCATTTGGCTGGCACCTCATTAAGCTGGATTC
Source organism: Gammaproteobacteria bacterium (assembly GCA_049666745.1). Lineage (GTDB taxonomy): Bacteria > Pseudomonadota > Gammaproteobacteria. The sequence goes on along the minus strand of JBATHL010000279.1, from coordinate 4,345 downwards.
GATAAGCGGTGGTGAAACTCAGTCCTTCGATACAGTCAAATCTGCCCTGGAAGACGAGATCAGGACCGAATTGGCCGAGAGTCAGATTTATGATCTGGTTGAAAATGTAGCAAACCTTGTTTATGAGCAGTCCGACTCTTTACAACCGGCCGCTGAGCAACTCGATTTAACGATACAAACTAGCGACTGGTTTAATCGGTTATCTGGCACCGGTATTGCAATTGAGTCTAAAGTGCGGCAGATGGCGTTTTCCGCCGAGATTTTACAGCAAGGCCTGAATAGCGAGGCAATCGAACTTGATAATGATCGCGTGGTTTTTATTCGCCTCAACCAGCTCAAACCCGCCGCGGTAAGACAGCTTGATCAGGTTCAGGAGTTAATCAGGTCCGAAATAATCACGGCGAAGGCACGTGAACAAAGTTTAATATCAGGAATGGCGGCACTGGCAGAGTTAAAAGCAGGAAAAACGCTTGATGATCTGGCCCTGGAATGGTCAGTATCGATTAGTGATTACGGTTTCGTCGAACGTAATCAATCCGGAGTCGATAGCGCGATACTAGGGCGTTCGTTCTCAATGTCAAAACCCGAACAGGGGCCTGTATTTGAAGGTCTGCCGGTTGCTAATGGTAACTATACGATCGTTGAATTGTCGGCGGTGCTGTCGAATGATGGGAATGCAGACAGGAAAGCGCTCGATGAGCTCGTAAAAGCGCGAGGAGGCGCCGAATACCAATCAACATTGAAACTGTTGGGCAATCGCGCTGAGGTGGTTAGAACGCCTCTACAGGACCTGTAAACCCCGCCTAAGATTTACTCGAGCACACCCATGCTGACAATATTGTATCCAGAGTCGACATAGATATTTTCTCCGGTAATCCCCGCCGCCAGATCAGAGCATAGAAACGCCCCGACATTTCCCACTTGCTCGATAGTCACGTTGCGCCGTAGCGGAGCATTTGTAGCTACCTCGTCGAGAATTTTCTTGAAGCTCCCTATACCAGCCGAGGCCAGAGTCTTGATTGGTCCTGCAGAAATTGAATTGACACGGATTCCCTGGGGGCCCAGGGCTGCGGCGAGGTAACGTACATTGGCCTCGAGGCTGGCCTTGGCAACTCCCATAATATTGTAATTGGGCAACGCGCGTTCCGAACCCAGGTAAGTCATGGTGATTATCGATCCGTCGGTGTTTTGCATCATAGGCCTTGCGGCTTTAGCCATCGCGGCAAGGCTATATGAACTGATGTCATGGGCGATACGAAAACCCTCCCGATCAAGATTTTCGAGGTAGTCGCCGGCTAGAGCTTCTCGCGGCGCAAAGGCAACCGAGTGCACCAGTACGTCGAGTTTACCCCAGTGCGTCCCAAGCTGTTCAAACAGGCTCGTAATTTCATCATCGTCGGCAACATCACAGGGCAGTACGATATCTGAATCAAACTCAGCGGCAAATTTTTCCACCCGCGGCTGCAACTTGTCATTGGCATAACTGAATGCGAGCTCTGCGCCCTCGCGGTGCATTGCCTGTGCAATTCCGTAGGCTATCGAACGGTTGCTGGCGATACCGACGATGAGCACTTTTTTACCGCTTAGAAAACCCATAAGTATTCCCGAAAATGAAAGCTATTTTGTCAGCCTCCCAGGCTTCATGCAATCCTAAACATTGAAAATCATTTGTCGAGGGACGGGCCTATGTCCAGGCGTGATGCTAACGCGAGCGATTTGTCTTCGAGGGTGACATCAACCGGAACCAGCACAGGTAATGAGCCGCTAGCCGTCGCTAAACAGGTCTGCCAGCATTTCAGGGACGAAGGGGCGTCCTTGAGGGTTTAATGAGGTCGCGGTAATCCTGGCGGCGAGCATTAGCGTCTCATCCGGAAGACGAAATACATCCTGTTGGAACTCGAAGCGAATCCTGGATACCTGCCGAACGAGACTGCGCACGACAAACAGGTCATTACTGATCAGTGAATTTTTATAATCCAGTTCTGCCCTGATAACTACCAGCTTGATACCAGCTGCCGTAACTTCGGCAAAATTTATACCATGGGATTGCAGGAACTCATGGCGCGCATGCTCCAGGTAATTTTGATAGACGCCGTTATTGACTACACCCTGCATATCACATTCATAGTCGCGTACCTTGAACTCTAATTGATGGGTGTATTGCATGGTATCCCCTGATGTTATTAACCCGGCGGCAAAGTATGTCGTGTTCAGTCATCGTGAGCCTGCTCATGGCAAGGCATCGGAGCGCCGCTGTAGTCATCTACAGCAAGTTTCGATAACGCCGTCCATGAGCAGGCTCACGATGACCTCTCTTATTTATAATTAACAGGTTAGGAGCTACTGATAAGCGCCATCTCCGCGTTGCGGCTTTTACCAATGGAATAACCATTGGCTGCAAGCCGCGCCTTGATCTGACGCTTATCAGTAGCTCTGAACACGACATACTTTGCCGCCGGGTTAATGATGCATCGAATGTTGCCATATTAATCGCCTGAGTCAACTTCGCGTCAGATCAAGAAAGTCGGTGAAATCGGTTGCAATTTTCTTCAATGCTGTTCGTAATTGTGAGACTCGTATTTCACATGAAACAAGTTACGATGAATCTTTCAGATTTCGGCAAGCGATTTAGCGGTTACTCCGGCATTACCCATTTAATGGATGATTTGGCCGAGGGCCTGGCGCAACCCGGTGTGGTGATGCTGGGTGGTGGCAATCCAGCTGGAATTCCCGGAGTCATGTCTGTATTTGAGGATGTGATTGAGAAGCTGCATAAATCCGGCAAGCTGGTTGCTTCGCTTGCCAATTATGATGGTCCGCAGGGAAAAACTGTGTTTCTCGAAACCCTGGCCGGGTTTTTTCAACAACAATACGGTTGGCAGATCAGTAGTAAAAACATTGCGCTAACCCATGGTAGCCAGAGTTCTTTTTTCATCCTCTTTAACTCATTTGCCGGTAAGACGGGGGGCGTGCGCAAACGCGTGCTGATCCCGCTGGTTCCCGAATACATTGGTTACTGTGACGTCGGCATCGAGAATGACTTGATTACAAGTCAGGAAGCCATGATTAATCCACTGGAAGACGGGTTTTTCAAATACCAGGTTGATTTTGAAAACTTGCAGGTAGACGAGTCTGTCGGCCTGGTATGTGTTTCGCGACCTACGAATCCCAGCGGCAACGTTTTAACAGACGGCGAGTGTCAGCAGCTCGATCAGATCACGCGTCGGCATGGGGTGCCCCTGTTAATCGATAGTGCTTATGGTACGCCGTTTCCAAATATCATTTTCAGTAAAGTTAATCCGTTCTGGAACGAAAATTGTATCGTTTGTATGAGCTTGTCCAAGTTAGGGCTTCCCGGTGCACGAACTGGCATAGTGATCGCGAACGAAGATGTGATTCGTTATTTTTCCAACATGACGGCAATAACCAGTCTCGCACCAGCGGGTATAGGTGCCGAAATCGTCAACCAGCTGATTACCGACAATGCGTTGTTGCCACTATGCCACGACCTGATTCAACCCTTCTACAAGCAGCGCTGTGAACTCGCGTTAGCCTTGTTACGTGCTGCTATTGGAGACTCGAGATTACATATCCACAAACCGGAAGGATCGATGTTCCTGTGGCTGTGGTTCGAAGGTTTAAGCATAGGCACCAGCGAACTTTACCGGCGACTGAAGAAAAAAGGTTTACTGGTAGTGCCGGGAAAATATTTTTTCCCGGGTCAGGTCAAAGCGTCTGATCATGCCGAGAGTTGTGTGCGCATGAACTACGTACAAAGCGAGGAGGAGTTGGCCAGGGGTATTGAAATACTGGCCCAGGAGCTCAAAGCCTGCTGGTAACCGGGAGCGCGGAGACGGTTTACTTCGAGGTGTGCGTGAAAACGCCATCCCAGTCATCACCCGGTGGCTCTTTGCGGTAAAACGCGATTCGATCGAGGTATACCTGGTACAGGAAACGGTCTGGATAATCGCGGTTTAGATTGAAGAAATCCACTTCGGCCTTGTCCAGTGACTGGGCGCGGAAATTCCGCAGCGCCTGCTTGTAGGCGGTAAGTTCGGAAGTCACCTCTTTGTCGAGATCGTTTTTGTGACCTATCGGTTCAAATATTGCTACCGGTTCATTCTTTCCCTTCACTCGCACCAGGTCGAGCTCGCGAAATACGAATTCCGGTATTTCAGCCCTGGTAGTTTCGCTGACAATGATGTTAACGCCATAATTTTTGGTTAGCCCCTCCAGGCGAGAGCCAAGATTAACCGCGTCGCCGAGCACCGTATAGGCCATGCGAAACTCTGAACCCATGTTGCCGACATTCATGTCACCGGTGTTTAGACCGATACCAATATTC
>JBATHL010000278.1:0-2966 GCA_049666745.1 Gammaproteobacteria bacterium | reverse complement strand
GTGGCAATGCTCGGCAGCGGCCTCGACGTCAGTGCGGTGATTACCGACCATATCGATTTCGAAGATTTCGAAACCGGATTCGAGCGCCTCAATGCGGGAGAAGCCTGCAAAGTCGTAATGCGTTTCTAGCCGGTTTTTAAATAGCCCCGCCGATTCTGCTACTCAATCATCCCGGCTCTACTACTCAGTCATCCCCGCGAAAGCGGGGATCTCGTAATAACGACAGGTTGCAAGATTCCGCTACGTCGGACCGCCGCTTACGCGGGAACGGCTATTTAGTTCCGCGGAAATGATTGTGGGATTAAATAGCGCCACCACTTAACTGGTATACCCACGCGGTTAGCATCGAACCAGCCAGGCCGAGCGCCAGGTAGAGCGCGAAAACCGGTTTCTTGACCAGTGCCCAGACCGCGATTGCCGCTGGAATCGACGACACCGCGCCCGCGGTGATGAAGGCCATTGCCGCCCCCGGTGTCATGCCAATTTCAATGAGTCCCGAAATCAACGGGATGGCTGCATATCCATTCAGGTAAGACGGCGCGCCGACAATTGCGGCGAGTGGAATGGCGAACCAGTTGTCAGGCCCGACATAACCCGCTATCCAGGCCGATGACACATAGGCGATCATCAGGCTTTCGAGGAAAAATGCCAGGGTCAGCCATTTACCGAGAAATACACCGATCGACAGGGATTCCCGGTTGAAGGCTTCGATGCGAGCGGGTTCACGCCAGAATTTCCATAGTATGCTGGCAGGTTTATCGCTCGCGCAACTGCTGCCACAACAACTGCTGACCTCGGCGCGTAACGGGTCATCGAGGCCACCGTAACGCTTGATGACGAGGACCGAGAAACCGGCGAGCAAACCCATCACCATCGCCGCGAGCGTCTTGGCAACGGCAAAATTAAAGCCTATACCAGCTGCGGTGAGAATGAACATCTCCGGGTCCATGATCGGTGACGCAATCCAGAATGCCATCACCGGTGCCAGCGGTACGCCGGCGCCCAGCATCGCGGCGATTAAGGGAATGACACCGCAGGAACAAAACGGTGAAATGGCGCCTACCAGCGCGGCGAGTATGGTCGCTCGTACCGGGCTACCGCTGAATGCTTTCGCAATTAACGCATCGGCGCTGGTGGCCTTCGCGTACGCGGCGATCCCTATTGCCAGCACAAAGAAGGGCAGCATTTCCCAGAGCGATTCCAGGGTCGACATGATACTGACCGAAAGTTGTGGCAGATCGATGATAGCCAGCAGCAGGGTCATCAATAACGTCGCCCTGAATACCTTATCCTTTGCGATCGAACCAAGAACTGGTAATAGCTGGTTACTGCGGTTTCCGGTTTCAGTAAAAGAGCTCATATTTCTAGTAATATCGAAATAGTATAATTAAAAAATCAGGCAGCATCTTCCGTGGAAGCGGCATCTGCGCAGCATTCCTCGGTCAGGTAATCGACCAGTTTGCGCAACACGTCAAATTCCATTTTGCAGATTAACGTGGCCTGCTGGCGTTGCTGGCGAATTACCCCGGCCGACTTCAAATGCGCGATGTGATGCGTCAACGTGGAGCCGGGGATGTTTAATTTCTTTTGAATCATGCCCACCGCCAGGCCGTCGTCACCGGCACGAACCAGCAGGCGAACGATCTTTAGTCGTGTCGGGTTGCCGATCTTGGCGAGAATATTGGCGGCATCGTCGAGCTTCATGTGAGTGATTCTAGCCTTGTTGCCTGTATTTGTAAACTATATTACTAGAATTATCGAAATAAAGTTATCGATGCTCACCGGTGAACTGGATCCCCCGGTCCGCCGCTTCGGGTCAAGCCGCCGGAATACAGTGAGCAGGGTCACAGGATGAAATGATTGAGGGAGTAAGTTCGTGGGGTGACAGTGATTGTCTGGGTCAGCCGATATCGAGGTGATCGATAAAATTACTGAACAGGCTTGAGCTACGTGCAGCTTCAGGCATGGCCAGGACCTGTTTACAAACCTGGCGCGCCTGCGCTTCATCGAGACCCCCATACTGCAGCAAACCCATCGCCTTGACGCGCATCTCATCGTTATCCAGAGCCAGCTCCGGGTCACCCTTGCAATCCTTGCGCGATATCTTGAAGCTGGCGCCGGATTCGGTTCTCGCGGTTACTTCTGCACCCCAGGATACCGGGTAATTCGAGGCGTATGGGTCGGCGACGGTCACGCTTGTCTGACGGCGTAACTGCTCACTGCGCTGTCTTGCGGCAGCGTCGAAGGAGTTGAGTCCGACCGCACCATCGAATACTGCGATCGCGGCGGTATGATAGAGTGAAAATTTTGCCTGGTACTCGGTTTCAGGCATGGGGTAATCGCATACGTCGAGGGCCGCCTGGTAAGTCTTGATTTCAATCTCCTTTACCTGGTGTCCGTCCAGCAACTGGTGAATTTCAAGCGCGCAGTCGATAATCGGATGGGTATGTCGGCAGGAAGGCCAGGGTTTGATCGAGGTCAGGCACAGTTGCCACGCCGCGTCCGGCTCGTCGAGAATGCGACCTGGTTCCGGGTCATTACACATCGCCGCGAAAAATCCCTTCCTGCCTTCGAGAATTTCCGGCGAACCGGTAAAATCATGCGCCGCGAGTTCCGCGGCGAGCATTCCCGACTCGCAGGCGCGCCCGGCATGCAGGTGTTTACTCATTGCGCCTGTTTCCATGAATTGCCAGAAGCCGCTGGACTGGGTACCGGCGTTACCCAGCGCATTCACTGTTTGACTGGTGCTTAGCCCGAGTAGAGATGCGGCGGCCATCGCCGAGCCAAACGGGCCACAGGTCGCGGTGTTATGCCACACGCGGTAATGCGCAGGCCCAACCGCGGCACCGATACGGCACATGGCTTCGAAGCCGAGCAGGATGGCATGCAGCATGCGCTCCGTGTCGGCACCGAGTTTTTCTCCCAGCGACAGTACTGCCGGCACCACAACGCAACCGGGATGGGTG
>JBATHL010000277.1:0-6113 GCA_049666745.1 Gammaproteobacteria bacterium | reverse complement strand
GGGTAGAAGCGGTGTTGGCGGGAATTGATGAATCACCGCTTATTTTCTCGAAAACGGTCAGCACCATATCTGAATACCTGGAAGATATTGACCTGTTCCACGATTTGAACGACCGGGATTACGCCTACCTCGAGGAAAATTCTTCCATTGTCACGTTCCTGGCCGGCGATACCATTATGGGCCGTTTTGAATCAGGCATAGATTTCTATGTGCTGGTGGATGGGAAGGCCACCGTATGGATCAAGGATGCATTCAGTCGCGAGCAGTTCATGGCCGAATTTCTGAAGGGCGACTTTATGGGCGAATCCGGCCTGCTGGCAAAGCAAAAGCACAGCAAACATCATCGAAGCGCTACGATAAAGGCGGAAACGCCCTGCACGCTGGTCAGGATTTCGCCCGATACAATGTCGCGGATCCTGTGGAAATATCCGAAAATTATGGATGCCATCCGCGAAATTAACGAGGCCCGCTTAAGCGTCCGTCCGAAGAGTACCGACAAGCTGCGCGTCTACAAACCCAAGAAAGGCCATTAGCAATAATACCGACGTCGACAATGGTGGCGTGAACATCGATCGGCACCACGGTCTTTGGTGCTCCGCCGGTACTATCTGTCATGGCAGTATCAGGTCTGGTACAAATGCACATCCCGTTGCGGGAACGGAATCGAGATACCTTCCTCGTCAAAGCGCATTTTAACTGCCCGGGTTATTGCCCAGTAGGTTTCCCAGTAGTCTTCGGTTTTTACCCATGGCCTGACGATGAAGTTGACCGAAGAATCTCCGAGTTCATGCAGACGAATATTTGTCTCGGGATCTTTTAAAACCGATTCATGAGAATTCACTATCTCCGCCAGGACCTTTTCAGTTTTGGGAATATCGTCGGTGTAAGAGATGCCAAAGACCAGATCGACACGGCGAATACTCTGTGCCGTTACATTCTTGATTACATCCCCCCAGATTTTGCCATTCGGCACGATGATGGTCTGGTTGTCGAAGGTCAGGATTGTCGTGTTCACCAGGCTCATGTGACTTACCAGTCCTGACTCGCCAGCTGCTTCAATAAAGTCATCGACATCGAAGGGGCGATACATCAGGATCAACAGGCCGGCAGCAAAATTGGACAATGTATCCTGCAGCGCAAAACCGACAATAAAACCGATTACACCGAGACCCGCGAGTAGTGGTCCCAGGCTGATACCCATCTGGGATAATGCGATCAACACACCAATCACCAGGATAGTGTTACGCACAATTAACAGGACCATGCGTTGCAACAGTTGGGAAAGCTCAACCCCCGGTTTCTGCAAAGCTGATTCAGTCAGTCTTTGTGCCAGATTGGCGAGCTTGTAAAACGCAAATACGATAATAAGAAACAGAATCAGTTGAAAAAACAGGCCCGGCCCGCTTTCAACCAGCATGACCCACAGGGTTTCACCCCAACCAACCAGCAAACCGGACAGCACATCCACTTGAAAAGAATCGGTCGTAATCTGGCCAGTAACGCTTAGCAATTGCTGCCTGTAGTCATCGGTGTCTATCTCCAGGCTATCCATCATTGCTAAAACAGTTGCCACCCCGTTTGCGATCAGGGAAACATGATTTATCGCGGCGTTCAGTTTGGCATTTAGCTCGGCATCGTCGGGGATTACTGCTGTACTGGCTTTCAATGCTGAGACATCTGCGATAGTCATCTCGAGTAGAATTGAGCCATTCGCGGCGCGTTCCGCCAGGTCTTCCTTGAGCAATTGTTCCTGCCTGGATACATCCAGCCCGAAATGCCGTGATAATTCGAGACTATCGATGTAGATTTCGTAGCTATGATTTAACCTGCCCAGCAGTTCAAATATCTTGCTGTACGTGGCAGCCTGTTCAGCCGCCGTCAGCTCTTCCTGAGGGAATACAATGTGCTTTCTGATGTCGCCGGCGATTTCCCTGGCAAGCATCGGTTGTGATCCCAGAAATTCGATTGCCTGCTGTTTGCGTTTGTCATTCTTTGTACCTGCGTTTTCCTGTTTAACAACGGCAGCGGCAAAACTCAAATTCTGTTCAAGCAAACTCATCTTCGCCTTGGACAGTCTGGACTCGAGCGCTACCTGCATAATTCCGGTAGCCTTGCCGACCCTCGAGGCAAGATCCTCAATCACACGCTTTTGAGTTTCGACGTCGGTTAATGCCTTTTCAAAAGCCTGCTCCGGACTGATGTCGGCCGAGTCTTTTTCGCTGGCGTAGGTAGTCAGCGAAGTCAGTGCCATGCCGAGTGCTAAAGCCAGGATCAGGCCTGATATGGATGAAATTTTCAGGTGCATATCTATATCTCTGTTAATAAATGAGTGAATAGTTCCTGCTTTGTCGCGCACATATTTCAATTCGGGATTTGATGGCCCTGGCACTGTAGCATTCTAATTACAGACTTTTTATTTGGGTACTTCTAAACGTTATTTTTCATCGATATTTTGCGCCAGATCAATTTTGGATTATGCTCGCGACCCGGACAGGGTCTGTTATTCGAGCCGAAGTTGACAGAATCGCTTTGATTGAAAAGTTTCTGATAACAAAATTATCGGACTGGGATTTCAGTTTTTAAACGCATGAAGATGGAAACAGCACATTGACCGAGCACTCTTACGAATTTACCCACGCCATTACCCGGCTGCCCGCATCCAGTATTGTGCATGGCCTGCGCGCGGAGGATGTCGGTAATCCCGATCATGCGCAAATGCTACAGGACCATGCGCATTATGTTTCGACTCTGCAGGAAGCAGGGGCCATGGTTACCGAATTACCCGCACTCGAGGCCTACCCCGATGCGGTCTTCGTCGAAGACGTCGCGCTTTGCCTGCCCGAGGTTGCCATCCTGATGCGTCCAGGAGCAGTTTCCCGACTCGGGGAAGTCGGCGAAATGGAGTCGACATTGCGAGATAAGTATGACGAGGTGCTGACGATAAAGGGACCCGGTTTTATCGAAGGTGGCGATATTCTGACCACGGCGAAAGAAATTCTGGTTGGTCGTTCCGAGCGTACCGATGCCGCTGGCGTAGCGGAACTCGCAGCCATCGTCAGTAACTGGGGTTACCGGCTGCGCGAGGTGATGACACCTGAGGGCGTGTTGCATTTTAAAACTGACTGTTCGCTGCTAGACGCTGAAACCATCCTCTCTACCAAACGGCTCGACGCATCCGGATGTTTTGCAGATTATCGCGTGATTCACACCTACGACGGCGAAGAAGCGGCTGCCAACTCAATCCGCTTTAACCAGCTGGTACTAATGCCTGCCGGATTTCCTTCAACCCGCGAACGCCTGCAAGCCGAAGGTTACGATGTACGTGAAATCAACAATAGCGAATGCGCCAAACTGGATGGCGGTATGTCTTGTCTTTCGCTGAGATTCCAGGCTGAATAGCCCGGCATTTAACCCACGTACTCGGCTATATCGACTTCGTCGATTTGAGCCTCGGTGAGAAACTTTTTTGCATATTCCAGGTATACGCCGGACTGCAAAAACAGGTCGAACAGGTCGGGATCGATGTGCTGATCCTTTTTCATAAAATCCATGATCTTGATCGACTCGCTCAGAGTCTTGGCTTTCTTGTAGGGACGATCCGCCGCGGTCAGAGCTTCAAAAATATCGGCGATCGCCATCATCCTCGCGGTCAGCGACATGTCTTCCCGACGCAACTTTTTCGGGTAGCCGGTGCCAATCATGGTTTCGTGATGCCCCCCGGCAATATTTGGCACGTTGCGTAAATGTTTGGGGAAGGGGAGCTGGTTGAGCATGATAATCGTCTGCACCATGTGATCGTTGATCTTGAAGCGTTCTTCATTGGCAAGCGTTCCCCGGGCGACCGACAGATTGTAGAGTTCACCGCGGTTGTATCTATGCTGAGGGGTGTCCAGTTTAAAACCCCAGGGATTGTCCGCGGAGATCACCTCATCCTCATTGCGATAAATGACATGTTCCTCCTTGTCCGCGATTAGCGGCTCCTGGGCCGGCAATGCGGTTTCAGGACTGCGTTGTTTGCGCAGCCCTTCTTCCCAGGAAACACCGATACGATCGCTCAGGGTTCGACGCCAGGTGATTGCGGCGATTTCGTTGAGGCGGGTGATTTTCTCATCGGCCATGAATTCGCCACCTTCATTGCATTTTGCGACAAAGGCATAATCGTCGTCTAGCTGATCCAGTTTTGCTTCCAGTTCAGACTTTAGCTGCTGAGCATCGCCACCCCTGGATAATTGCTGCCAGTAGTCAATTTCCGCATCGCGCTTCAATACTTCGAAGCGCATTCGAATTTCGTGGATGCGGTCATAAATGGTTTCCAGCTTGGTCGATTTGTCGACGACATACTCGGGCGTGGTCACCTTGCCGCAATCGTGTAGCCAGGCTGCGATATGCAGTTCTTCCCATTCGTCATCGGATAGCGAAAACGTTTTGAAACGTGGGTCCTGGCTGTCACAGGCGGCGGACGCGAGCATTTTGGTAAGCTCGGGCACCCGTTGGCAATGCCCGCCGGTATAGGGGGACTTGGCGTCTATCGCGCTGGCAATCAGCTCGATAAAGGACTGCAGCAGGTTCTTCTGCATTTTCAGTAACTGCCGGCTTTCCATCGACACCGCTGCAAAACCGGACAGTGCCTGGGTGAAGCCTATGTGTTGGGGGCTGAGGGCATTCTCCAGGCTCCGGTTTTTTTCAGTATAGAGCAGACATAACAAACCGCTGCCTGCGTTGTCCCGGTTAGTCAGCGGCAGCACGATGGTGGTGAGGTTTTCCACACCCAGCGCCTCCGTCAGCGCTAGCAACGGCTGCTCACCGGGCTGATCTTTGCCCAGTTTTTCAATCACTACTTCTGTATTGAGAAAACTGTCGAGGAGTCGATTACTGCTACTCCCGTCCAGCGTTAACGCTGGCAAGGTTGTGTCAGCTAGCACCTCGCCATTGGCGAGTCGCGGGGACTGTGCGTTCAGCTCGGTCTCGTTATCGGCCAGCAGGTAAATGACCGCGGCGTCGGCATGACTGGCCTGCAGGGTTTCATCGGTGACCCGGTCCAGCAATCGATCGATATCGGATTCGCCGGACAGCGACTTAATCAGGCTGAAAAAGTTGCCAATGGTGATCCTCATCGTGTCCATGGACCTGGCAAGCTGATCAACTTCAAGTACGATGGACCTGGCACTTATGTTCTGGCTAAAGTCAAAACCGGCGATATCACGTGCTTCCCGCGCCAGCATGCGCATCGGTCGCGAAACCTGGTTGGCGGTGAACCAGGCAATGGGTAGCGCCAACAGAATCACCAGCACCATTACAATAATGCTCGTCCTGCGCGCTTCAAACGCAGCTGCCAGCAGTTCCCGCTCGGGCGCTGCGATTAGTAATCTGATTTGCGAACGGCTTTGCGCAGCCAGTTCCCGAATGCTGCCGAACCAGCGCTCGTTGGCATGCGTAAATGGAATCACTTGCCCGGGTTGCGCGGCCAGCCGATGTGTTATGTCGACCAGGGATTCCGGCAAATCACCGATCACGGGGATCCGCTTTTCGCTGATGCGCTCAAACGGGGAACCAATGCCACCGGTGTCATGGGACAGGATTTCTTCGTCGCCATTGAACAGCAGGCTGAAAGTCGACGCTGTAATCTGATTTTTTTGCAGTGTTTCGGTCAGGCTGTCCAGGGTGACACTGGCAGCAACCGTGCTATCTCCCCGTGGCGAAAATTTTGAAATGGTAATGCCCGATTTATCCACGAAAGCAAACTTGTAGGGCGATGTAACCTGGATTATCGATGAAGACTCCGCGGCCTGGTACCAGGGGCGTAATCTGGGGTCAAAGTCGGTAACGCTGAAAATCGGCTCGCCCACAGGTTCGAGTTGTTCCGCCAGAAAGATACGTACCTGCCGGTTTTCTCCCGTGGCGCTATGACTTATGTGATTAACAAGAAAGAAGGCTTCATCCGGTGCAGAAAAAACAGCTCGAATATCATCATTTTTCAATGGGATGATGAGGAAAAAGTCGCCGTTTGCATAACCGACGTGAAAGCCGGCAATCTGGGGTTCATTGTTGATTACCTCGGCAAGTAGAGGCAGGTGCTGCATCCTTTCCTCCAGCTCGCGAGCCTCGCTGATGGG
>JBATHL010000276.1:0-7081 GCA_049666745.1 Gammaproteobacteria bacterium | reverse complement strand
GCGCCTTTATTCGCAAATCGAAAAACATCGTGAATATGGCGGGGTGGTGCCGGAACTGGCGTCGCGCGACCATGTGCTCAAGGCTGCGCCGATGCTCAGCGAAATTCTACGGGAAATCGGTTCCATCGATGACATCGATGCGATTACCTATACGCGTGGTCCGGGCTTAATCGGGGCCCTGATGGTGGGTGCCAACCTGGCGCGAGGCCTCGCCTGGGCGCTCGACAAACCCGTACTCGGGGTGCATCACATGGAAGGGCATCTGCTGGCGCCGATGCTGGCGGATGAGAAGCCTGAATTGCCATTTGTCGCGTTGCTGGTGTCCGGTGGGCACACCATGCTGGTCGATGTTCAGGCGATCGGCGATTATCGTATTCTCGGCGAAACTCTCGACGATGCTGTTGGCGAAGCCTTTGACAAGACCGCCAAGTTACTCGGTTTGCCTTATCCGGGAGGCCCCGAGCTGGCTGCGCTCGCGGATTCCGTGTCGCACTCCCGCTTCGAATTTCCGCGACCCATGGTGAACCGGCCCGGACTCGAATTCAGTTTTAGCGGTCTGAAAACCGCGGCGCTCACGCTGGTCAGAAAGCATGAGCCACTGGATGATGATTTGCGGGCCGAAATCGCGCATGCGTTCCAGTGTGCGGTGGCCGATACGTTGCGTATCAAGTGCCAGCGAGCCCTCGCTGAAACCGGGTATCAAAATCTCGTTGTCGCCGGTGGTGTGGGAGCGAACCGTCACCTGCGTGCGACGCTCGAGCAATTCACCAGCGCACATGATGCGCGGGTCTATTTCCCGACCCTGGAATACTGTACCGATAACGGCGCAATGATTGCTTACGCGGGCGCATTACGCGTGCTTGCCGGTCAACGTGACGAGGCAGTAGTTGACGTATTGCCGCGCTGGTCGCTGGAATCACTACCGGCTATTTAATTACGCTTCGGTGCCACTGATCAGGCGCTGGATATTGCCTTTGTGGCGCCAGATCAGAATTACCGAGAGGGCGACAAACACGAGGCTGGCCGGGAGGTCTTGCACACGCCAGTAGATTACCAGTGGCAGCACGGCAAACGAAATAATTGCTGCCAGTGAGGAAATCTTGAATACCTTGGCAAATAGCAGCCAGATGCCGACCAGTATGACGCCGGCGATCCAGTTAAATCCGAGCGTTGCCGCGATTGCAGTGGCCACGCCCTTACCGCCCTTGAAACCAAAGAAAAGCGGGAAACAATGTCCGAAAAAGGCCGCGAATCCAGTCAACGCGATCACGAGTGGGTCTGCCCCCAGCCCATGTGCCAGCAGGACCGGAACCAGGCCTTTCAGGAAATCCCCGAGCAGGGTGAGAAAGGCCGCTTTTTTGCCGGCAATACGCAGCACATTGGTGGCGCCCGGGTTTTTCGAGCCCTCGCTGCGGGGATCTTCGAACCCCATGATCTTGCTCAGCAGTATTGCCGATGATATTGATCCTAACAGGTAGGCAAAACAGATTAAGACAGTAGCCTGGAGCATGGTTAACCGGGTCTGGACGTTGTCGGCACTTTAGCAGATAAGGGCGGTCCTTACAGCCCGGGGATGGATTACAATAGCGCGATGAAAAATGAAGCGCTCATCCTGTTGCATGGCTGGGGCATGCATGCCCGCATATTCGAGCCCTTGCTCGAGCAGCTCGAAAGCGCGCAACAGATTGTTAATCCGGGCCTGCCTGGTTATAGCGGTAGTCCCTGGCAAGGTAATTTGTCCTTTGCAAAGCAGCTCGAATCCATGGCGCAGTCGTTACCTGATGGAAGATTGCTGGGATGGTCGCTGGGCGGCCTGTATGCGATCGAGCTCGCGTTACGCTATCCACAAAAATTCAGCGAAGTGATTCTGCTTGCCTGTAACCCCTGTTTTACTCGCAGGCCTGGCTGGGAATGTGCGCTCGATGCCGGGATACTCGATGCCTTTGCCGACGAGCTGAAGCAGGACTGGCGGCGGACGATGCGCCGCTTTCTGGCATTGCAGATGCAGGGCGAGAGTGAGGCGCGACTGCTGGTACGCTCGGTCTGGCAGCAAATGATCGCCGCCGGTGAGCCTGATATTGCGGTGCTCAATTTCGGCCTCGAATTGCTGAAAAGCTGGGATGCGCGTCCCAGCCTGGGCCGGCTTTCACAGCCGGTTAAGCTGATTCTTGGTGAACGTGATCGCCTTGTGCCGATTGCGTTACGGCAACAAATCGCTGATGTTGCCAGCGGGATTCAGGTAGAATCCGTCGCCGGTGCCGCCCACGCTCCGTTTTTATCGAATCCGGCGGTGGTTGCCATGCGTCTTTAAGATGTGTGCAATCCGCGCCCCTAACTATGCCCAGGAGACTCGTTGGATCTGCTTAATCCGCCCCGGCTGGATAAACAATCTGTAAAAAAGTCCTTCAATCGTGCCGCTAAAAGTTACGATCATGCTGCTATTTTGCAAGAAGAGCTGCTAAACCGGTTGTTAGAACGATTGCAGTATGTGCGTCACCAGCCGGAGACAATAGTTGATATCGGCTGTGGCACCGGCAAGGGTGTGCGCGGGTTACAAAAGGTGTATCCGCAGGCGCGGGTTTGTGGCGCCGACATCGCTTATGAAATGTTGTTGCAGGCTCGTTCCAGTTTTCGCCTGCTATCGAAGAAACGCCTGGTTACCGCTGATATGGAGCGGCTTCCATTTGCCGCGCAAAGTTTCGACCTGGTGTTTTCATCATTGGCGTTGCAATGGAGCAACGATCTGCGCACCACCCTGGGAGAATTTGCACGCGTCGCGCGGCCGGGAGCGCTACTGATGTTCTCCAGTTTCGGCCCCGGGACTTTACAGGAGCTTGCCGCCAGTTGGCAGGCGCTCGATGCCCACCCGCATGTACATCGTTTTGTCGATATGCACGATGTCGGTGACGCCATGCTGGCCGCTGGATTTGCGCAACCGGTGGTGGATGCTGAAACCATCCGTATGGAATATCGCGACCTCAGATCACTGCTGGATGACCTGAGGAATATAGGTGCCAATAATGCCGAGATCGGTCGCCGGCGTGGATTGATGACACCGGCGCAGCTGCGCAGGCTGGAGGCCAGTTATCGCGACAATGGCTACGAGAACGACAGGTTTATCGCGACCTACGAGGTTGTCTACGGGCATGCCTGGATTGCGTAAGACGAAAGTTAGCGCGGTTTATGAGCCTGGTAAAACGCCGTGGGGTTGAATCCAGCCCATGTAGAACGAGATGGCAATGAAAATAAAAGTGACAATCGACAGGGCAATGCGAATCGTCAGTAAACTAACCGTGCGGTTGGAGTTTTCACGATCCTTGATCATGCTGAACATGCTGGCAGCCAGGCTGAGAACGATCAGTCCGAGCAGGATCCCGATAATGATTTTTACGCTTATCATGAAACTTATACGATTGAACCGAAGGAATAGTTTACTGGATCGGCGGACGATGTCGATATGATGATTGGCAATCGCCGGTTCACGCCCACCTGGTGGTCGATTGCGCTGACCGTGACGGCGGTGCTGCTATTCAGTGCCCTGGGGTGGTGGCAACTCGAACGCGCTGCCTATAAAGAAGCGATCGAACTTAAATTTGAGCAGCGACTGCTGGAGCCATACCAATTGTTAGCATCACCCGATGATCTGATTGACATCGAGTATCGTAAGTTATTGCTGAAAGGACGCTACGATAATACGCGCAATTTGCTGGTTGATAACCAGTTGCATCGAGGCAGGGCGGGATACTACGTGCTCACCCCGTTGCTGCTCGCCGACAGCGATTTTGTGATACTGGTGAATCGCGGCTGGGCGGCCTGGGGTGAATCCCGGGATGAGCTGGCTGCGATTCCCGAGCCGGTAAGTGTCGCAGGCGTGGCAGGAATTGCCTATTTTCCGAGCGAGCCGGCGTTGCGTCTTGGCGACCCCGGATCAGCCGATCGCTGGCCAAGGTTAATTCCGTATATCGATATCGAGTCTCTGCAGGCGCAGTTTTCGGGTCAGCTGCTGCCGATCGTATTATGGCTCGCAGCGGAACAGGAGGGTCATTATGTGCGCGACTGGAACCCGGTGTGGATGCGTCCCGAAAAGAGCCGGGCTTACGCAACCCAGTGGTTTGCCTTTGCGCTGTTGGCGCTGGTGTTTTTTGTTATTTTAAATCTGCGGAAAATTGAATGAACCAGGAAGAATCAAAATCATTGCTTTGGCACCGGATCAAGTTCCTGGCCCTGATAGCGATTTTTTTATCGCCCTTTATCGGTGGCTGGCTTGCGCTTTACGTATTTGATGTCAAGCCTGCGAGCGGGAACTATGGCGCCCTGATTGCTCCGGTCAAAAGATTAAACTGGCCGGCTCTGGAGGCGGTGGATGGTCAACGTTACGAGGCCGGCTTCGGGCGTAAATGGACCCTGCTGCTGTTCGCCGGCGATACCTGTAACGAGTTGTGTCGCAACAACCTGTTTTACATGCGTCAGATGAGAACTCTGCTCGGGCGGGACACGCTGCGTTTGCAAAACGTGCTGATCAGCTCGGCTCCGCTCAGCGAGACGACCCGAGTCTACCTGCAGGATTTCCCGAATTTGAAAGTTATAGAGAACAATACCGATCAGGATCTTTACGGTCAGTTCTACCTGGACGGTTATGGCGAAGTCGGCAGTTCACCAAAAATGTACCTGGTTGATCCGGATCAGAACCTGATGATGCACTATCCGGCGGAGAGTGATCATAACCGGATGCTCGAGGACGTTAAAAAGCTGATGAAGTTATCCCAGATCGGCTGAATCTGCTATGATCGCGCGATTGAATCAAGCCGGTAATGCCTGTATAAAGGCCACCTTTCGCGAAGCCAAGAAGATCCGACTATCTCCAGATGACAGCGCTGACACTCCATTCCTGTTCACAATACTATAGCCTGACCAAGCCGAAGGTAGTCTACCTGATCGTGTTTACCGCGATGGTGGGTATGTTGCTGGCGGCCGAAGGTGCTCCGCCGATTGACACTTTCGTCTTCGGTCTGCTCGGTATCGGGCTAGCCGCGGCTTCTGGTGCCGCGATCAATCACGTGGTTGACGAGCATATTGACCGTATCATGGAGCGTACTCGCAATCGACCGCTGGTCAGCGGCGAGCTCGATCAGAAGTCCGCGCTGATCTTTGCACTCTCGCTCGGCGCGCTCGGCATAGCCATGCTGGTTATTTTCGTCAACCTGCTGACCGCGGTGCTGACATTTTTCTCACTGGTTGGTTATGCGCTGATCTACACCATGTACCTGAAGCGGGCGACGCCGCAGAATATTGTGCTCGGTGGTGCCGCGGGTGCAGCACCGCCGTTGCTCGGCTGGACAGCGGTCACCGGAACCGTCGATACCGAAGCCCTGCTGCTGTTCCTGATCATTTTTGTCTGGACCCCGCCGCATTTCTGGGCGCTCGCGATCCGTCGCCGCGAAGAATATGCCAGGGCCGACATTCCGATGTTGCCGGTGACCCACGGTGTCAACTTCACCAAGATCCAGATTCTGCTGTACACCATTTTGCTGTTCGTGGTCACGATGATGCCTTTCATTGTGCAGATGAGCGGTTTGATATACCTGGCGGGGGCGGTAGCGCTGGGGGTGGGTTTCCTGTATTACGCGATCAGGCTGTATCGTGACGAACAACCCAATGCGATTGCGATGAAAACTTTTGGTTATTCGATCTTTTACCTCAGCCTGTTGTTTGCATTTTTACTGGTCGATCATTACGCGCGGGTTTTCATCCGCGGCTGGTTCCTTTAGCCCGCATTTCTCACCAGCCTTCGTTACAGCGGCGTATCAGCGTCCGCAGCACAAGGTCGGTGAGAAATGCAGGCTAGTTTCCGCTAAAGTGCAGCACCAGTTGCACCACGCCGATAATCGTCAGCACGAATACCAGGCCAAACAATAATCCCATCCAGATAAAATGGGACATCCTTCCCTGCGTGAAATCCCGTTCCCGGTTGGCATTGCTCTGCACGCCGAGGAAGGCGGAAAAGGTACTTTTGAGGAGCTGACCGAAGCTTAACTGGGCTTGCTCTTTGGGACGGCTTTTGTCGGTATCATTCAAGATTGGAATCCTGCATCCTGCATCTTGTAAATTGGGTATTGTCGCAGCTCGACTTAAGTGATGAAATACCTCTTCGCGAATAGATTGCAATATTCACATGGTTAGCATTAATAAAGTTAATTCCGGTGAAAGTTACCGTTTCGTGCTGTCGCCCAATTGCTCCATCAGCTGGCACAAGCTGGTGCTGTTCTATTTTTTCACCTGCCTGATCGCGCTCGCTGTCGGTTTGTTTTTTACGCTACAGGGTTTATGGCTGGTTTTGCCATTCTCGGGGCTTGAAATGCTCGCCCTCGGTGGTGGATTGTATTTGACTTCACGCAAAGTCTATCGCAGGGAGGTTATTACGCTCGACCCGGAGCATATCCGGATCGAAAAAGGCGTGCAGCGAATCGATCAGAGCTGGGAGTTCAAAACGCCGTGGATACGAATCATCGATGAACTTCCCGATTGCCGGAGCCCGAGGCGCAAGCTCGCTATCAGCATGTATGGAGAATCTGTCGAAGTTGGTAGTTTTCTTGCCAATTCGGAAAAGGAGGCGCTAGCCTTTCAATTGAAAGACTGTATAATTCGCGTTTGATTTTAGCGCCGTCTGGATTATCAATTCAGGTGGCATTTTTGTGTTTAAATGCCGGCGTACGTACCGTTTTACCCAGAATAAAATTGCGGACGTGTGTTCCAGGGAGTTGAGAATGATATTTAACAAGTTTTGCAGACGTTTCTCAGTCATTGTCGGGGGCCTGGTTTCGATGTTGTCGATGTCCGCCGTCCAGGCCGAATACGAATTGAATATGACCCAGGGCGTAACCCCGATCGCCCATGACCTTTACAGCCTGCATATGCTGGTTTTCTGGGTCTGCGTCGTAATCGGTGTTCTCGTGTTTGGCGTGATGGCATATTCGATTTTGCATCACCGCAAATCCAGGGGTGCGCAGGCCGCCAATTTCCATGAAAGTACCACTGTCGAAATAATCTGGACCGTGGTGCCGCTGATCATTCTGATCGGTAT
>JBATHL010000275.1:0-6215 GCA_049666745.1 Gammaproteobacteria bacterium | reverse complement strand
CCATGAAATACACGGTGCCATAGCCGGTGGCTTCGGTGCGAATCTTGCTACCGCCGAATTCCATGCCTTTGCCCGTGAGCACCCCGACAAAACGGTTTTCGATGCGCTTGTACTGACCGAACAGGTAGCCGATCTCACGTGCGCCGACCCCGATATCCCCTGCCGGAACATCGGTATCCTCGCCGATATGACGATGTAACTCGATCATGAAAGACTGGCAGAAACGCATGACTTCGTTATCGCTTTTACCCTTTGGGTTGAAATCAGCCCCGCCCTTACCGCCACCCATGGGTAGCCCGGTAAGGCTGTTCTTGAAGGTTTGTTCGAAGCCGAGAAACTTGAGTACGCTCAGGTTGACCGAGGGATGGAAACGCAAACCGCCCTTGTAGGGGCCGATCGAGTTATTAAACTGCACGCGGTAACCGCGTTGATTACGGATGTTTCCCTTGTCGTCGGTCCAGGGAACGCGGAACATGACCACCCGATCGGGTTCGACCATGCGTTCCAGAATCTGCATTTTGTGGTAGATGGGCTTATCCGCAATGTAGGGAAAAATCGTCGAGGCCACCTCGGAGACGGCCTGGTGAAATTCGAGTTCACCCGGATTGCGTTTTACGACGCCATTCATGAAACGTTCAAGATACTCTGCCGTCTTGTCCATTACTCCCCTCTTATCTGTTTTTTATTAGTCTGCTGTAAATTAAATGCCTGGGCCTGTGTTAGCGCGCGTATCGAGCGTGCCGGGCGCAGGCAGGTTTATTGTTGACGTGCATCATAACATTGGTTTTCGCTAAATTGCGTCGAATGTTCAGACACTGTCCGCAACGCAGGCTCAACGGAGCAAACGCGGCTTATCAAGGTTCAGCAGAACTCACAGGAAATAAACCCGATCCCACCTGGATCGTCGTTTCATCCGCAGAGCATCTATCTCTATGGCAAACCCGACTTGTTCTTTCTACGATGATTAATGGCATTAAATCAATGGCTTACTGAACACTTGACGATTCTTTCTTAAGTTGTTACTCTTTTTAGTACTTTATAGTACTTTTTTGAGTAAATATGAAAAATACAACTTACGTACCTTTAAAGAATGATTTGTTGATGAAACTGATCGACCGCTACAAGGAAAATTATCCGTTTGCAATCGATGACGTGATCGAGGAATTTCTCGAAAGAACCGCTGACGAACATGATGAAAAATCGAGATTTCGTGAAGGTGGCTACGTCTGGGATCAGGTGGTGCTTCCAGCTGGAACGCAACTGCGCACGCGTTACTTTGACGAGTGGTATATAGCGACGCTCGAAAACGGTAAGTTCCACTTCGCTGAACAAGCCTACAAATCACCGGCAAAGGTCTGCAATGCGATGCGCGGGAACAAAAATAGCAATGCCTGGCTCATGCTGCAGGTAAAACGACCCAAAGACGTTGATTTTCAAAAAGCCGAAAAACTCCGAGATTAATCATTGTTAACAGGAAATAGATTGATGAGCATTTTTAACGAAGTACAGCAACTCGAACATTTAACCGTGATAGGCAAATCGCTGATCAAGTATGCAATGAGCATAGAACCTGGCATTGTTTTCAAAAGGAATGTCGATTGGTGGCTGCCGGAAGACGATCAGAATTTCGTCGGTTTCCAGTTTCAATGGACGAATGCACTCAGTATTACGATCAGCCTGTATGGAATGCCACAGGAGCAATTCAAACAGGATGACCTGATTATAAAGAAAGGCAGGTCTAACCACAGTGAGTGTCGAGTCACTGACGAAAACCAGTTAATGGCAGCCTCGGTTTGCATCTGGAGGGCACACCAGCTTTTTCACCAGGGCAGCGGCAGAAACGCCGGTGCGCTGTTATTGGCCGATGAAATCAAAACCGTTAACAGAAACTGGTTGCGCCCCAGGCCCGAAGAAGTAATGGACATGGAAGGCGCCAATCCATACTTGAAGGGAACCAGTGACTGGTACAGCGAAGTACGCGACTTCATGAAAAAGAACAAGATTATCGATTCATCACTGATCGCGTAAGCGTCTTTTTTTGATCGACAGGTCTGCCGGTTATCAAGGGTTTCGCGTATACGATTGTCGGATTAGCGTGAGCCGGGATGATGGGCTAGACAGGTAACAGCCCTTTTTAATGAGGCCGTTGACCGCCTACTGGTTACCTGATTTCTTTACCCGGCTTGTACCACCCAAGGCGATCATGTAAAGCGACGACTTCGCCGACCAGGATCAGGGTTGGTGCACTAACTTCGTTATGCGCAATTATCCCCGGCAGCGAATCAAGATCACCGACAAATACCCGCTGCTCCGCGGTGGTCCCCTTCTCCACCAGTGCCGCCGGCGTATCTGCAGCACGTCCATGCGCTTTCATCGAGCTACAGATACGTTCGACATTATCGAGCCCCATATAGAACACTACCGTCTGATTGGCATGGCTGAGCATTTCCCAGTTCAGATCAGCCCCACCGTCGCGGCGATGGCCGGTGACGAAAATGCAGGCCTGTGAATGATCACGATGCGTCAACGGGATACCGGCATAGCTGGCACAACCCGAGGCCGCGGTGATGCCGGGCACCACCTGGAACTCGATATTTTCGTCGATGAGTTCGGCTATCTCTTCGCCACCGCGCCCGAAAATAAACGGATCGCCACCTTTCAGGCGCAATACGCGCTTGCCTTCTTTCGCCAGGCGTACCAGCAACTGGTTGATATTCTCCTGCGGGATGGCGTGATCCGACCTCGCCTTGCCGGCATAAATTTTTTCGGCATCACGACGCACCATGTCGAGAATAGGTTCCGATACCAGGCGATCGTAAACCACCACATCGGCCTTTTGCATTAAACGCAGGGCCTTAAAGGTCAGCAGGTCCGGGTCACCCGGACCAGCACCGACGAGGTAAACCTCGCCTTTGGCGGCAGCGGCATCGAAGCCCTTTAACTGTTGCTGCAAAAGCGCTCGCGCATCCTCGCTTCTACCGGCAAAAATAAACTCCGCTACCTTGCCGTCCAGAACCGTCTCCCAGAAGCGCCTTCTGGCGTCGACATCGGGTAGACTTTGTTTCACCAGGTCTCGACATTCGTCGGCCAGCCTGGCGAGTTCGCCGTAGGCCCCGGGAATACAGGTCTCCAGTTTGCCGCGCAGCATACGAGCCAGCACCGGGGAGACCCCGCCCGTAGAAATCGCAATCTGTACCGGGTCGCGATCAATCATCGACGGCATGATAAAACTGCACAATTCAGGATTATCGACGACGTTAACCGGGATAGCCCGGGCCTGGGCCAGCTCCGAAATCTCTCGATTCAGCGCTTTATTGTTAGTCGCCGCGATAACGCAAATCACCGCCTCTAAATCCTCGACGGCAAACTCACGTTGTTCGAACTCAAGCGCATGACTCGCCGCCATGTCGCGCAAACGCTCATCTATCTCGGGGGCTACCACACGCACCCTGCCTTCCGCCTTGAGCAGCAATTCCGCTTTACGCACGGCAATAGCGCCTCCACCCACGACCAGGCAGGATTTACCGGATATGTTGTAAAAGATCGGTAGAAAATTCATCGTTCGTAATCACCTCTGCGGGATTATATGCCGCCGCGAATAATTACTGAATCCTCACAATGGGGGATAAAAAAAGCCCGCAATTGCGGGCTTTTCGATCAGCTAGGAAACCTACTGATTCTTTTCGCGGTAATTATCGATAGCCGCCGCAATGGCGTCTTCAGCCAGCACCGAGCAGTGAATCTTGACCGGCGGTAACGCGAGTTCCTGCGCGATATGCGTATTCTTGATTTCCGCGGCTTCGTCGAGGCTCTTGCCTTTAACCCACTCGGTTACCAGTGAACTTGACGCAATCGCCGAGCCACAGCCATAGGTCTTGAACTTGGCGTCCTGGATGATGCCGTCATCGCTTACCTTGATTTGCAGCTTCATCACGTCCCCACAGGCTGGCGCACCAACCATGCCGGTACCGACTGACTGATCGTCGTCGAGTACACCGACGTTGCGCGGGTTTTCGTAATGATCGAGTACTTTTTCACTATATGCCATGTTACACCTCTAAATGCAGCGCCTAATGCGCCACCCATTCAACAGAATTAAGATCTATGCCATCTTTGTACATATCCCAAAGTGGCGACAAATCACGTAATTTTTCAACCGCGGCGCGCACCAGATCAATCGTGTAATCGATTTCTTCGGCGGTGGTAAAACGTCCGATGGTAAAGCGGATCGAGCTATGCGCGAGTTCATCGTTTCGTCCCAATGCGCGTAATACGTAGGAAGGCTCGAGGCTTGCCGAAGTACAGGCCGAACCCGAGGAAACCGCGAGATCACGCAACGCCATGATCAGCGATTCGCCCTCGACGAAGTTAAAGCTGATATTCAGGTTGCCGGCGATGCGATGATCGAGATCGCCATTGACGTAGACCTCTTCCATATCATTCAGACCGTGGTACAGGCGATCGCGCAGCATGCGGATGCGCTCGTTCTCGGTAGCCATCTCTTCCTTCGCGATACGGAAAGCTTCACCCATACCGACAATCTGGTGCGTCGCCAGGGTGCCGGAACGCATACCGCGTTCGTGGCCGCCACCGTGCATTTGCGCTTCGAGGCGCACGCGTGGCTTGCGCCTTACGTAGAGTGCACCGATGCCCTTGGGGCCGTAGGTCTTGTGGGCACTGAACGACATCAGGTCAACCTTCAGTTGCTCGAGATCGATATCGACCTTGCCGGTCGATTGCGCCGCATCGACATGAAAAATGATTTTGTGGTCACGTGCGAATTCGCCGATCGCCGCGATATCCTGGATCACACCGATCTCATTGTTGACGTGCATGATCGAAAGCAGAATGGTTTGCTCGGTAACTGCCGCTTTAAGCTTTTCCAGATCAAGCAGCCCGTTTTCTTCTGGATCCAGGTAGGTGACTTCAAAGCCTTCACGCTCGAGCTGGCGACAGGTATCCAGCACCGCCTTATGTTCGGTCTTGAGGGTAATGATGTGATTGCCCTTCTTGCGATAAAAGTGCGCGGCGCCCTTGATGGCAAGATTGTCCGATTCGGTCGCACCGCTGGTCCAGACAATTTCCCGCGGATCTGCGTTGATCAGGTCAGCAACTTGCTGGCGTGCGAGGTCAACC
Organism: Gammaproteobacteria bacterium; assembly: GCA_049666745.1. Taxonomy (GTDB): domain Bacteria; phylum Pseudomonadota; class Gammaproteobacteria. The sequence continues at coordinate 1,079 of JBATHL010000275.1, read as the reverse complement.
GCCTTTTCAGCGGTCCAGCCGAATTCATGGCTGCGGGATGCCGGGTTACCAAAGTTACCTTCGATAGTCAGGTACTCTGCCATCTTTGCCGCAACCCGTTGATCGATCGGCGTGGTTGCGCTGTAATCAAGGTAAATAGGTAGTTTTATGTCACTCACTGCTCTTCTCCAATCATGCTATCGCTTGCGGACGGTTGATGAATCGTCCGTACTGAATATCCTGTTTTTTCACTAGCTCACTTATATCGGGACGGTTAACGTATTGATCAAGCTTGATGCCACTTAAAAAACGATACAGGTTGCAGGACAGCTCGAACCATAACTGGTGTGTCAGGCATTTCTCACCTTGCGAGCAATTGCCCTTGCCCCCGCATTTAGTCATATCCAGCTTTTCATCGACCGACAGGATAATGTCGGCGACGGAAATTTGATCAGCCGGGCGCGCCAGGCGATAACCTCCGCCCGGGCCTCTGACGCCCTCGACCAGTCCACCCTTGCGCAGCTTGGCAAACAGCTGTTCCAGGTAAGAAAGCGAAATTCCCTGGCACTGAGAAATGTCGGCCAGGGTCACGGGGCCAACCTTTTGGTGTAACGCGATATCCATCATCGCGGTTACGGCATAGCGGCCCTTGGTAGATAAACGCATAGGAAAACTCGTAATTCCTGACTAATTTAGTCAGGAATTATATCGATGACCGGGGTCAGGTCAAGATGTATTTGATCCAGAGCAGAATGAAAATAATTTTTGATATTTATTGAAAGTTAAATTACTTAATTTTCAATAGTTTATTTAATATACTTAAAGTTATTTATTATTATCTTTTAAATGTTGCATCGGATGGAAATAGTGACCCTGGCGCAAACAGTAGCCGAGCCATTTATACAGAAATCGATTCATCATCCATTTTTGTTCGATCATATCGGCGACGTAGAGCGGACCGCGAGTGCGCGAATGAAATTGCTGAACTTCGACCACGCGGGCGTCGTGGCAAATCTTCAAATGCAGGTCAGGTTCGAATAACGTCTGTCCTGCGTCTTCAAATTGATAGGTCATGCGCAGCATCGTGGTGTACCTGCAAC
>JBATHL010000274.1:0-4509 GCA_049666745.1 Gammaproteobacteria bacterium | reverse complement strand
AGATTGCTCAATTTCTTTCTTTGAGAATAGACGATTGCATTGTGGAACAATTTGATTCATCAAAATAAGTGTCAGCCTAAAAGGCTGTTTGTTCAAGCGATTAGAAAAACTATACTACCTGAATGTCGGTTTAGGGTCGAAAATTGCCTCCCATCAATTGTTTCTGTGCGTCCGCTTTCGGGGTTGATTAATATTATTCCCTCGAAAAATGTGGGGGCGGTAGGTATATCGTATTGGGATACCGAATCCCGCCGGTGGTGTTCAAACGAGCACCAAAATTAGCCCACCAAGGGCAGTAAATGCTATCAGGGGCTTTTATCGGTTTTGTCAGCTCCACCTTTGGGCATATTTAATATTTTTCGATGCAGAATACGGCCAGCTAATGCACGAGATTCTTATGTCGATAATAGTGTTTTGCCGTACTAAAGCAGTACTAAACTGTAATCAAAATAAAACTAATTGCCTAAGTTATTGATATTAAGGGATAAAGATGGTGTCCCCGGCCCGGTTCGAACGGGCAACCTACGCCTTAGGAGGGCGTCGCGCTATCCAATTGTGCCACGGGGACATGCCCGGGATTGTAGCAGTTGAGGTTCGCGATCAAAACCACTACTGGTAATAATAATCATACTTGACCAGCAGGCTGCGCATGAATTCCCAGGCTTCGTTGTAGGTCAGTCCGCTGTCCTCGGGGATGATGATCTTCACATAGAGATTCTTGCCATGTTCGCGCTTTAGTTTATCCAGACGCTGTTCAACTTCAGCCAGGCTGAGCGTACTGAATTCCTTATCCCCGGGTTGGCGGTAACGAATCACGTTACCCGCCTGGCCTTTGACATAATAGACTTCGGCGATGTACTTCCCTTTGGCACTGCGTGCCGGTTTGATCAGCTCCTCGTACTTGGATTTGACAGTCTCATAATCACCCTTGAGCGTAAGTAGTTGCAGGTTGTAGGATTCGATTTCCTGGCTTAGCAGAGACTTCTCCTGCGTCAACTGGATGATGTCCTGTTGCTGTTTGTTGCTCGCTTGCGTAAGGCTTTCGATCTGCTCGCGCGCAGTACTCAGTTGAGTTCGGGATTGTTCGTTCTCTTGTTGCTGTTGCGCCAGCTGCTGCCTGAGGCTGGCGATTTGACTGGATAATTCCTCGAACCGGGCGGTGGCGGCGTCGATTTCAAGATTTGCGCTATCCAGGCTCGTCCGGGATTGTTGTAACGATGACTGTAGGTCGGTATTTTGCAGTTCCAGCGAGGCAATGCTTGATTCCTGTTCGCGAATCGCGGTTTGCGCCAGCTTAAACTCTTCTTCTTTTTTCAACAGGCGCAGGCGCAATATCGAATTACTTTGCTCGGCATTGACAAGGCGTTCTTCCAGGGTTGCGTTTTCCTGCGAGGTGGATTCGATCATCTGGCTGGCGATGCGCTCTGCGGCGATGCTTTCCCGCAGCTCGGCAACCAGCTGCCAGTTGCGTACTACCAGAATGCTGGTCGCCATCAGGAAAATCATCGTGATCACCATCATGATGTCGGTAAATGACGGCCAGAAACTGTTTTCACCGCCGATGCCGGCATGACTGCCGCCGATCGATGGAAAACTACTGTCCATGTTCGGCTAGCTCTCTTTGTCGGTGAGAGGTAAACGAAAGCCATCACGCAATATCTGCTTGATGCCGTGAATCTCGTCGACTAATTGATCGATCTGCTGCTGATTGGTGTTAATTGTCTGCTGCAGGGTCGTTGCCGCCTCCTGATAAGTATCCTGGGTTTTTTTGAGCTTGTCCGTGGCGTAAATGACCGATTTAATCAGATCGCTCATCTTGTGTACGATGTCATCACTCGATTTCACGTACCGTGGCAGCAGATAAATCGAGGTTAGTTGCTCGATACCACTCAGGCAGTGCGTTTGTACGTCATTTAAACGGGTGTAAAAATAGCCGAATATGACATACGAAATGATGGCGGTGATGGTCGTCGACAGCGCGGTGGACATGCCATGGATCACCAGCCCCATGCCGCCGAGACTGGCATTTGCCGAATCGATCAGGTCGGAAGCCCCGAGTAGCGCGATCGACAACGAAACTATGGTGCCAAAAACACCGGTCAGGATCAGGATATTGTTGATAAAGCGAATCAGGCCGAAGTGGGTGGCTTCATCTGCGTTGAGCATCGACGCGAGCGCGCCGTGGTTAATTTCGCCGTTGGCTCTTTGTATCGATTGCATAGTCAGCTGTCGTTTGACGACTATCGAATCGGCGGGCAGGCCTTCCATTAAATCGGGCCTGATCGACTCGACATTATTTACAAATCCGGCGATAGCGTTTTCTTCCCGGCGATAACGCAACAGGTGATAGAAGATATTGCCCAGGCCAACAACTAGCAGCGCCAGAATTGCAGAGTTGATAACAATTCCGGTGTTAGTCAGCTGATTTTCAAAGTAGAACGGGTAGATTAGATCAAGGTTAAATGCGACCAGTAAGATCGCGGCAGTTATCACGACACCAAACTGGATGATGATCTTGAGGCTTAGGCCTGTGAGCAGTCGTTGAATATCCATCGTGAGGATCTCTGGTTGATTTGGGCAATCTCAAAAGCCGAGCGGGGTAGCCAGAACATTTAATAATGTTTTGCCGGGGAAGTCAAAATGGCCGCATTGACCGCGCTGCCGGATCCGCGGCAAACCATTCTATGGGTCAGGACGCAGTTGTTCCGAGGGTCTGGCTTCGCGTTATGCGATCAGAGCATGGTTTGGCGTAAATGATTAATCAGGTCGATCTGTGTGATCAGACCATAGAAAGCATTATCGTCTGCAATAATGGCTACCTTGTCCTGTTTGAACAAATCGACTACTTTGTCGATGCTGGAATCGGGCGCTACCGTTACCAGATTGCTTACCATGACCGCTGCAACTTTCATCTGAAAATTGTCCTTGTCTTCGTAGATTCCCAGCAAAATATCGGATTCGTCGATCAGGCCGACGATCTTGCCATCATCGACGACCGGTAATTGCGATACATCAAACATGCGCATGCGCTTGTAAGTCGTGATCAGGTTGTCTTCGGAAGTGACGGTAACCATGTCGCCACTGCTCATTGGACGAGCGATCAAATCGCGTAAATCACCGTGACTTTCGCGCTCCAGTAATCCCTGGTCAGCGAGCCAGGAATCGTTAAAAGACTTATTCAGATATTTATTCCCGGTATCGCAGGCAAAGGTCAGTACCCGTTTCGGGGTGGTTTGCTCACGACAGTAGCGCAGCGCCGCTGAAAGCAGGGTGCCGGTTGACGATCCGGCGATAATACCTTCCCTTTTCAGCAGCTCGCGCTGGGTCTGAAAGGCTTCCCGGTCACTGATGGCATAAGCCTTCGTCACCAGGCTGACGTCGCAAATCGGTGGCATAAAGTCTTCACCTATGCCCTCGACCAGCCACGAGCCGGCTTTTGGTGTAACACCCTTGTTGATAGTATCGGCAAGAATAGAACCCTCGGGATCGGCAACGATCATTTCGCAGTCTGGAGCGTTCTCGTGGAGGTATTGCCCAAGGCCGGTCACAGTGCCGCTTGAGCCAACTCCGACGACCATTGCGTCGAGCTTGCCGTCCATCTGGCGCAGAATTTCGGGCCCGGTATCGACGCGGTGAGTCAGCGGATTATTCGGATTTGAAAACTGATCGATGAAGAACGAATTCGGTATTTCAGTCGCGAGACGCTTGGCGTAATCCTGGTAATACTCAGGGTGTCCCTTTTGCACGTCTGAACGCGTCAGGCGCACATCCACGCCCAGCGCCCTGATATGACGAATCTTGTCCGGGCTCATTTTATCCGGAATAACCAGGATCAACTTGTAACCCTTTTGCGCGGCTACCAGACCCAGGCCCAGCCCGGTGTTTCCCGCGGTTGCCTCGATAATGGTGCCGCCGGGTTGTATATCACCATCTCTCTCGGCGGCTTCGATCATGCTCACCGCGATCCTGTCTTTTATCGAACCGCCTGGATTTTCGGATTCCATCTTGATAAACAGGTCGCAGGGACCGCTATCAAATTGCTTGAGTTTCAAGATCGGCGTATTGCCGATGAGTTCGAGTACAGAGTTATAAATTGCCATAATCAGTTACCACGATCAGGGTTAAAATCGAGAGCCATTATAGCTAATGCGATAATCGCTGAGTGCAATCCACTCGGGATCTATTTCGATTCCCCAGCCGGGCTTGTCAGATATCAATACGTTACCGTTCTTGATTTCGAAGCCGGGAGCGAAAATATTTTGCTGCCAGGGATAGTAATCGCTGCCTTCGATCGAGAATTCGACATACTTGCCCGCGTTTTCGATCGCCGCCATGAAGTGTATCGAAAATAATGTCACCAGGCTTAGATTGGCGGAATGCAAGGTGCAGGGTATGCCCGCCTGTTTGGCGTAGTCCGCTACCCACAAGGTGCGCGAAATGCCACCCATGTAGCAGATATCAGGCTGTACGATATCGACCACGTGATTGTCGATCATCTGTTTCCAGACG
>JBATHL010000273.1:0-1553 GCA_049666745.1 Gammaproteobacteria bacterium | reverse complement strand
ATAAACCCTGCTACTGGCAAGCTGGTCCAGCTACAGATTGCGCCAACGCAGATCCGCCACCTGAAAATCAACAAAGCTGATAAAAACGATGCATTGTGGTTGCGTGATATGTTGAACAGGGAAAGTAAAGAATTAGGTATTCGGGTAGAGCTCGATACAAATGGCTACCTTGTGCTTCAATAATAGCGTACAGGTGATTGAAATATATGGGACGCTACCCACTGCTGTCCCCTATAAACCTTGCACTATTTCAGTAAACTTAAGCTGACTATCACCAAGTAGATCGGAGCGAAAGCAATAAAGGGAATGGAGGGATTAAATATAGACCACAATTTGAAGTTGGTTAAAAAATAATCCCTCCGGCACCTTTTCTAGGTTTCCCACAAAAAACCCGGCACTGAGGCCGGGTTTAGAGGTGCGAAGACTCGGCTTATTCACACGCGCACATTGCGGACTGCTTACAAGGCGGGGCGGCAGCAACCTTGCAGGAGCCTTTGGAAGATCCCTTCCCGATACACCATTCGTTGCTATCAAAGGTGTCGGGATGGCCGATATCCCCTGCAAGGGTTAGCTACAGGAGGCTGGCTACATGATCTTCAGAGTAACCACTTGTTGAAATTGATCAATACGAGCCCCATTGATTCACTCACGTTAAACTGATTACACTTCCAGCGAATCGCCGCTTGTTTGTTCAGGCGCCGATTCACAACATCTCTTCCACCCAGGCCGCGGTCTCACCCGTATCCAGTCCGCTCCATGGCTCCACATCTTTTTCATAGTGCCGCATGACCAGATTAGCCAATAGTCCCGTCCAGCCGGTCTGGTGAGAGGCGCCGAGCCCATGTCCTGTCTCGCTGTGAAAATACTCATAGTAAAAGCTCAGATCGCTCCATGCCTCGTCCGTCTGGAAAGGGCTATCTCTTCTGAGCGCAGGTATCAGACCGTTTTCGTCGCGGCGATAGAGATTAACGAGACGCAGCGACAATAAGTTAGCGACCTGCTTCAGATTGAGATGCTCTCCTCCCATGCAGGGAACCGACACGGTAAAGTTGGGTCCGAGAAAGCGGTGGAATTTCTCAATGGCCTGAATAAGCGAGTAATTGGTCGGCATCCAGACCGGCCCGCGCCAGTTTGAATTCCCCCCGAACAGCCCCGTATTCGATTCGCCAGGAACATATTCAATACTCGCGTGCCCGATGCCCGGGATAAAACCCAGATCCCTATGAGACTCGTGAATCTTGCTCAGGCTGCGTACACCATAGGGCGATAGAAACTGGTCTTCATCGAGCAACCGTTCGAGTATACGCGGCAGCATGGAATGATCGACCAGCGACAGAAGTCGCTCTCCCCGCTCGTTTTCCCATTCGGGGCAGGCGCAGATATAGCTCCCACGAAACAGACCGCCCTTATGGGTTCTCAACAACTCTTTAAACCGGGGAGCGTTATTTAGCAATCGTCTGTCGATGACTTCTGATGCAAACATAGGTATCAGCCCGACCCAGGAATACGCATCGATGTAATGCGACTCACCGTTTGATCCCACGAGCAGGTCC
>JBATHL010000272.1:0-16248 GCA_049666745.1 Gammaproteobacteria bacterium | reverse complement strand
CCATTGATCGACCTGGTGGATTTCGACACAAGGCGCCTTTCCCGCGCCCGATTCCCCCCTGTGCGAAGCCCCCCAAATCCCCTGATGCGGTGCAGCCAGGCGCTCCGCTCGAGGGCATGCCGCTCGGATTTCCGGCTTCGCCCGAGGATCTGTTCATCGATGATCAGGGTGAAGCGGTACGGCTCGACAAGGGTTTTTCCTGGGAGTATCCATTGTCGGTGCACGGTTTGATGCATAACGTGATTACCAATGCCTGGCGTGGCGATCCGTATCCGATTGACACGCTGATGCTGTTCATGGCGAACATGGCCTGGAATTCATCGATGAACACCGAGCGTGTGCGCGAAATGCTGGTCGATAAAAATGAAGATGGAGAGTACAAGATTCCGTTCCTGGTGGTTTGTGATGCCTTCCATTCGGAGACGATTGCGTTTGCCGATATCGTGCTGCCGGATACGACCTACCTTGAGCGTTACGATGCGATGTCGATGCTGGATCGACCAATTTCAGAATTCGAGGGTCCGATCGACTCGGTGCGAGTTCCGGTAGTACCACCCAGGGGTGAGTGTCGACCTTTTCAGGATGTACTGGTTGAGCTCGGTACACGCCTTAAATTGCCACGCTTCATGAACCTTGATGGCAGCCGCAAATTCAGGGATTACAAGGACCTCGTGATCAACTACGAAACCGAACCGGGCTCGGGTATCGGTTTTCTGATGGGCTGGCGCGGTAAAGGCGGCGAAAAGTTCATGCGCGGTGAACCCAATCCCAACCAATGGGAAATGTATGCCAAAAATAACTGTGTCTACCAGCATGAGCTTCCTCGATCGTTTCAATACATGCGCAACTGGAACCGTGGTTACCTGCACTGGGCGCAGGACCACGGTCTGATCCGTTATACCGATCCGGTCAACCTGCATCTTTACTCCGAAGTGCTGCAAAGATTTCGTCTCGCAGCGGAGGGCAAGCGTCCGGGCCGGCAACCACCGGACTATCTACGAGAAAGGGTGCGTACTCATTTCGATCCGTTGCCGTTTTATAGTGAGTCACTGGAAACCCAGGCTATCGACAAGGACAGGTATCCGCTTAACGCGATTACGCAGCGCCCGATGGCGATGTACCATTCCTGGGACTCACAAAACGCCTGGCTGCGGCAGATCCATGCGCATAACTACCTGTTTGTCAGCCCACGCGTCGGTCTGCAAAATGGTTTTGGCGATGGCGACTGGATCTGGGTCGAATCGGCGCATGGTCGGGTACGTTGCATGTGTCGTTTCAGCGAAGCTGTCGAGCCGGGCACGGTGTGGACCTGGAATGCGATAGGCAAGGCCAGGGGGGCCTGGGCGCTGGACGGCAATGCCAACGAATCGCAAAAAGGATTTTTGTTAAATCATTTGATTAGCGAAGAAATCCCGGCGGCCGAGGGCGAGTACCGCTTTTCCAATTCGGATCCGATCACCGGCCAGGCCGCCTGGTACGATCTGCGCGTACGCGTGTACAAAGCGGACGACAGCGAGCCGCAACAAACTTTCCCGCAATTTGAAACCCAGCCGCGCGTACCGGGCATGGAGCCGGCACGCGGTAAATGGCAGGCTTTCTTCAAGGGACTAGGCAAATGACGCAGCTTGCCCTGGTCATCGATCTCAACACCTGTGTCGGCTGTCATGCCTGCGTTACCAGTTGCAAGGAGTGGAACACTTCGGGTGAAGCGGGCCCCATGGTAGACCGCAACCCTTATGCGGCGGAGCCGACCGGAACCTTTTTCAACCGCGTACAATCCTTTGAGGTGGGTAATTTTCCGCATACCCAGACCGTGCATTTCCCCAAATCCTGCCTGCATTGCGAAGATCCACCCTGCGTGCCGGTATGCCCGACCGGCGCAAGCTACAAACGCCCCGAAGATGGCATCGTGCTGGTCGATTACGACAAGTGTATCGGCTGTGAGTACTGTTCCTGGGCCTGTCCCTACGGTGCGCGAGAAATTGATGAACAGCAAAAGGTCATGAAGAAATGCACCCTCTGTGTCGACCGTCTATATGACGAATCCTTGCCGGAACAGGAACGCAAACCGGTTTGTGTGCTTTCCTGCCCGACCAGCGCGCGCATCTATGGTGATATTCACGACCCGGAATCGGAAGCTTCGAAGGCGATAAACGATGCCGGCGGCTACCAGTTAATGCCGGAATGGGGCACCGAGCCGGCTAATCACTATTTACCGCGACGCAAGGTCAGCATCGCGATACACGAAGAAGATCTGCAGCGGGTGGATAACCCGTTACGCAAGGAAGACCGTGGACCGCGTGCACCCAGTACGCGCACCACGCTCGATGATTCAACCTCGTGGTAAGCCGGTGAAACCTGCTCTTTCAGTCATTCTGTTAACCACCCTGATCGGAGCCGGGCAAGGCTTGTTCCTGGCATATTACAGCGCCGAATGGTTTGTTATGCTGGCGATTCTCGCTCCCGCGCAGACTGATTATAGCGGCTATGCCGCCGGGTTAAGTTTCCTCCTGCTGGCAGCGGGCCTGCTGGCTTCGTTTTTCCATCTCGGCCATCCTGAGCGTGCCTGGCGCGCCGCGGCAATGTGGCGCAGTTCCTGGTTATCACGTGAAGTCATCGCCTTACCGGCTACGATGTTGCTGATGCTGGCTTACGCATTGTTCAAAGTAGGCGGCTACGATCCACTCGTTTTCGTGCTCGGTGAAAGTATTCCGATTGCTGCATCGACCCTGGTCGGCTTTGGCGCTGTACTCGCGCTGTGCGCGCTTTACGTCTGTACTGCCATGATTTACGCCTGTTTGAAATTTCTGCGTCAATGGCACAGTCCGTTGACGGTATTGAACTTTATCCTGATGGGTGGGGCGTCAGGTTTCACCCTGGCAACCGCTGTATCGGCATATACCCGGGATGGCAGGTTCGCTTACTTTGTGGGGATGGCGATTTTTCTCACGCTTGCTGCTTTAGTCTCGCGCTTCGCGAGCCTGTCACGTAATAAGAACTTGCGCGGCCCATCCAGTTTGCAATCGGCAATCGGGGTGCATCACCCGACAATTAGGCAAATTGCACAGGGTGCGATGGGGGGAAGTTTCAATACACGGGCTTTCATTCATAGTTACGGCGCGTCCGTGGTTCGCCTGGCGCGGCGTTCCTTTCTCGTGCTGGGATTTATCCTGCCAGTCCTTCTGTTACAGGCCGGTAGCGAAACTTCGTGGATCTTATGTGGTAGTGCCTTCGTACTGCAATATCTGGGTTTGCTGGTCGAACGCTGGTATTTCTTTATCGAGGCCGAGCATCCGCAAAACATCTATTACCAGATGATTTCATAAAGATACCCGGGTCTGGCACGGGGCCGCAATATTGAAACACCGATTCGTTTGCAGATTATCGCCAGGGCTAAAATTAAATTGACGAGAAATGTTCGAGGGCAGACCTGCGAAAGGCCTTGGATTGATTAGCGTCTGGAATAGCGTTGCCGATATAATCGATGGCCTTGCCGACGTCGGTATTACCCTCGAAGGCTTCATCAACGATCATCTCGGCTACAACACCCATGTAATCGGTGGCGATCTCGAGCATCTGCTTCTTTATCGGATCGCCGACTGACGGATCGGCGCTGGACACGACAGTTGTGGCATGACTCGAGGAAGCAGCATTGCCACCCGGATCGATAAGCTGCAAAAAACTGTCGGCAGGCATCAATTCCGCTTCGCTATCCTCGGGTGCGGCAGCATACGAATATTTGACCATTGAACTTTCCGCGAGCATCTGAATTGCTTCACCCGCTTCCCCGGAACGGCAGTGCAGTCGCGTCAACCGGCCCTGCGAAAATCTCAGGAATATCGAACGGTCGCTATCAGTCAGTATCGTCAGCAAACCGGTTTCCTGGCGGCTGATGATTTCGTTAAGCTGCGCGAACAGTTTTGCTTTAGGTACGAATTGAGACTGGACCATTGAAGATTTACCTGGATCGACCGGCCGATTCCGACGAATACCTGATATGACTGTAATTATGAATCATCGTACTGTTTGCCGTTGTACGGTCAGCTAACTACCTGCCTTCATATCCTTGATACGTTTCATAATGATTGAAACGCTGGTGCGCATGCGCTCGAAGGCCTGGGCAACGTCCTGAATCTCATCATCCGAATTTACCGTTATAGTGCGCGAAGTATCTCCCTTGCTCACTGAATCGGCGAGTTCACGCAGATCGAGTAACGGACGGGTGATGGCCCTGGACAGTACGCCTGCGACAAAAAACGCGAGCATAAACACGGCGACTACGACTATTAACAGGATGATAATCATTTGTTGTTTTGATGATTGCAGACTCGACTGTACCGTCGATAGTCCCTCAACTGGCGCCAGTGCAATCGCAGTCGGCTGCTGCACCAGAACCGACCAGTTAAAACCCGGGAAACGGGTAACCACTGATCGATAGAGTTCCGGTCCGGCCGACTTGGCGTAACCCAGCACATTGCCGGTGCCCAGTACATATCCCTTGCTGCGTGTCGAAAATACTTCCTGTATGGCGGCATCGGTACTGTTGCGCAGGTTTACCGACTCGACCATGATTCGATTTTTCGCATGTTTTGAACCGGTTTCAGCGAGCAGTTGACCACCGCTACTGACAACCGTAACCGTGCCCCCGTTAATATCACGGGCGCCCCGGTCGGCAACCTCCTGGATCAGGCTTACGCCGAGCACGGCTTTCATCACTCCCAGGCTTCTGCCCGAGGCAGGGTCGTCGATGCGTACTGAAATATCGATTGACCAGATATTGGCGGATTCATCGAACTCGACTTCGCCGACTGAAATGCCATTCTCCCAGGCCGTTTTCCACCAGTTTTCGTCGCGCTGCACGAAATCGGAGGTCGGATTGGTCAACGCGGTATTAAATCCATTCTTGTCGGTAAAAAAGACTTCACCAAAATGCGACGAACGTCTGATCTGCTGGATCAAAAAGCGATTAGCCGCCGGTGATATGTTAAGGCTCTTGCGGCTCTTGAAACGCGCTTCAATTTCGTCGATTGACTGATCGACCAGGCCAACCTTCTGGTGAGCCTCGGCAGCCGCTTTAGCGGCCTGCAGAATAATTGGCGCGGAAGCCCAGACGATGACATCCGAAATCCTTTCCAGCATGAAAGCGTCGAGTTCGTTGACGATGCGCGCAGAGGTGGTGCTTAGATTACTGCCCACAACCGAGTCAAGCAGTTCGGTACGGCTTTTATCGAGCTGCAAATTTGCGCTTGAAGTTAGTTGGTTCAGACTAAACCAGGAAAACAGGCCGACCAGTAACACCGGTGCAATACCGATGAAAAGGGTGCGGTTGGTTATCTTTCCGCGCAGACTTTTCGAATAGGATCTTTGTTCCATCGTCGTGACTCACTGCGGCTTAAACGGGTGTGCCGCTGTTAATAAACTAGTTTAAATTGGTCTGCATTTGTGCCGAATCAAACAACTGGCAGGCAACTTCCATGTGCTCACTATTTATCAAGTACAATAAAAACAATTGTTTACGATTACTATCTCATGTAGAGCATTAAATTCAATCGTCACTCAAGCGGTAAATGCATGCTGTTAGTAAATATATATAGACCATAGCGAATACAGTGTGAGCCTTTTAATTCAGCGGCATGCGGGGTGAGCCGTGATGGGTGGACAGGCACTAAATTCAATCTCGGCAACAATTTTTTCGCCGGCAGGTGAGCGATATGGATATCCCCCGGCAGCAGAATCTGGCAAGCTTTCTCGATGCGTTGCCGCAGGTGTCGCGCAATGGGGCGCGAACGAGAATGGTTGATACGAATCGTGGATGGCCGCGGGACAGCATAACCACAGCGAGCGAAGTTTACATGAATGACGACAAGGCGAACCGGTTTGAGCGATTACATCGTGACGGCAACTGTTTCATCATGGCGAATGCCTGGAATGCGGGCAGTGCGGTAATACTCGAACAGGCCGGCTTTGAGGCCATCGGCACTACCAGCGCCGGAATCGCTTACAGTCATGGACTCGCCGATGCCGAAGCTGCATTGTCGTTTGAATCAGCGTTGCAGGAAACGCGCGAAATTGCCAGTGCAGTCGCTATTCCGGTAAGCATGGATTCCGAGAATGCCTATGCCGATGAACCGCAAGCCGTATTCGAAAACCTGCGGCGTATTGCCGCAAGCGGCGTTGTCGGAGCGAGTATCGAGGATTACAGCGGTGACCCGGAAAATCCGTTTTACGATCTCGAACTGGCAGTTGAACGGGTACGTGCGGCGAAGGATGCGGTTATGGACCTTGGTTACCCATTTGTACTGACGGCGCGTGCGGAATGTTATCTTTATGGCCACGCCGATCCTTTCAGGGAGTCGGTGTTGCGCATCAATCGGTATCGCGAGGCCGGTGCCGATTGTCTTTATGTTCCAGGCATCAGGGATATACAGACAATCCGTGAGCTGGTTGACGCCACTGACGGGCCGCTCAACGTTGTCATGGGCCTGTCGGGGAAACCCATTTCGCTGGACGAACTACGCCGGGCTGGCGTTGCGCGCATCAGTATCGGCGGGTCACTGGACAGAGCGACCCTCGGACTGGTGCGGCGTGCGGCAACAGAAATGCTCGAACAGGGCAGTTTCGGCTTCGCCAGTGAACAGATACCCGATGCTGAGCTGTGCAAACTTTTTTCGAAGCAATAATCAAAGGACAACTAAATGCAGAAAATAGACTCGATCGAAATGCTCGAGACAATTTACAGCGGCCCCGTCGGGGAGCGTTCATTGTGGAAGGAAGTCGATCACATAAACGAGCTGTATCGTCAGTTTATCGAAGCTTCGCCGTTTCTGATCCTGGCGACTTATGGTGACCAGGGTGTGGATTGCTCACCGCGCGGTGATCCACCCGGGTTTGTGCGCGTGGTGGCGCCCGATTGCATACAGATTCCAGATCGCAGGGGTAATAACCGGCTCGACTCGATGCGCAATATAATCCAGCATCCGGAAGTTGGTGTTATCTTCCTGGTACCCAATGTGGGAGAAACCATTCGTATCAGCGGACAGGCCGAGATCCTGGTTGACACGGAGCTTTGCAATTCGTTTATGATTAAAGATAAACCTGCTAGCAGTGTACTTTCGATCAAAGTGCAAAAGGTTTACTACCAGTGTCAGAAAGCCATCGCACGCTCCAGGCTTTGGGATGCGGAATCCTATATCGAGCGCAGCGAGTTACCCAGCGCAGGTCAAATGGCGAAGTTTTTCAGTGCACAGCATGGCACCGACTTCGATGCCGAGACCTATGATGAAAACTATGCCGAACACATGCAGCGAACGATCTACTAGTGATCATGCAGAGATGGTAGCCATACTAACTTGCCAGGAGACTGATCATGCAGGCCCGCAGATTTATTCAGTGTGACGTTTTCACGCCTACTCCAACGCTCGGTAATGCGCTGGCAGTTGTTATCGACGGGGAGGGCGTGACGGAGGAATCGATGCGGCAGTTTGCTGCCTGGACCAATCTCGCCGAAACGACATTTATCCTGCCAGCGCAGGATCCGACGGCCGATTACAGGTTACGTATATTTACCCCGACGCGGGAAATGCCGTTTGCCGGGCATCCGACGCTGGGAAGTTGCGCCGCCTGGTTGCATTGTGACGGTAAGCCCAGGGAGCCCGGTACTGTGCGTCAGGAGTGTGGGGTCGGGATTGTTGAAATCGATACGCATGACCCTCAGTTGCTCGCATTCACCGCGCCACCTACCGCAATTCGGCCAATGCATGAGGATAATCTAGACGCCATTGCCATGGCCCTGGAGATACCCCGTGATCAGATTCTGCAAACTGCCGAACTGGAAAATGGTCCGCTTTGGCAGGTAATGCAGCTGGACTCCGCCGCGGCTGTACTTGCGCTTGATTCGTCGAGGGTGCGCTGGCCGACGTTCAAGTCAATCGGCATGATCGGTGCACATCCACCTGGCGCAGAATGTGATTACGAGGTACGTATGCTCGCCCCTTCCAGCGGCATGAGTGAAGACCCCATTACCGGTTCGCTCAATTCCGCGCTCGCACACTGGTTACAGGCGCGCGGCAAACTCGAGCAGTCGATAACGGTCGCCCAGGGGACACGCATCGATCGCCACGGACGGGTCGCCATCAGGCCGGTCGATACGGATACGGTCAGGATTGGCGGGCAGACGCATATTCTGATCGAAGGCACGGTGCGCCTGTAAAGTGGAGACATCGCGATGCTAGAACTGTGGGGACGAAAAAACGCCTACAACGTGCAAAAAGTGGTCTGGATACTGGCAGAGTTGAAGCTTGAATATGTGCATCACGATGTGGGTAGCACGACGGGAGATCTTGACAGCGAGGAGTTTCTGGCGCTAAACCCGCATGCTCGCATTCCGGTACTAAGGGACAGGGATGCGATCATCTGGGAGTCGAACTCGATTGTGCGCTATCTTGCAGCCAGTTACGCCGCCGGAACCCTGTGGTCTGAAGATGCGCTGGAACGATCCTGTGCCGAACGCTGGATGGACTGGGAGCTGTGCAAATTGCAGCCCGATTTTATCGACCTCTTCTGGGGCTATTACCGCAGCTCGCCCGAATCTCGAAACCATCAGGCCATCGCCGCGGCACAACAACGCTGTGCGCAGCATTTCGCGCAACTCGATCGGCAGCTTGCGTCCCGGCCATACCTGGCTGGAGAATCATTCACAATGGGTGATATTCCCTGTGCGGTGTGCCTTTATCGATACTTTCACATGGGTCTCGACGTAGACCGACCCGAACATGTGCTGCTTTGGTATGAACGTCTGTCGCAAAGAAGTGCTTTTGCCAATACGATAATGACCCCTTTCGACGAACTGAAAGGCAGACTTGACTACTGACAGGTAGAGGAACGGTTATGCGAGGTAAATGTCTTTGCGGGGAGATTGAATTCGAGCTGCATGGCGATGTGCCGAATCTTTATCAATGCCATTGCTCGTTGTGCCGCAAGGTAACCGGATCAGCGGCCAACGCCGCGTTTAGAATTGGCGCCGATCAGTTTGCGTGGATAAGTGGCAGTGTCCTGATCCGGGAGTTCGTCACCGAATCCGGTTTCAAATCACATTTTTGCGCTACCTGTGGCTCGCCGGTGCCGAATCTGACCAGTAACGACAGCGCATACTGGATTCCCGCTGGTTTGCTCGAAGACAGCAGTGAACTCGAACTTGTCGCACATCTCTATGTTACCTCGAGGGCTGCCTGGGATGTGATTGCCGACGTTGGTGAACAGTTCGACGAAATGCCGGATACAGAGGCTCTGGACGGGTTACTTCAACGGGCAAAATCAGTAATATAGCCGGCCAATGATTTACCGCAATATGCAAGTCTCGGACTACGATTCAGTGATCGCCCTGTGGCGTGATTGCGACGGCGTCAGTTTGCGTGATGCGGACTCGGCCAGGGGTATCGAGAAATATCTGCAGCGTAACCCGGCGCTCAGTTTTGTCGCCCTGGAGGAAACCGATATTGTCGGCACCATCATGGCCGGCCACGATGGCAAGCGCGGCTACATTCAGCATCTGGCGGTTGCCAACGCGGCACGGAAACGGGGTATCGCCAGTAGCCTGGTCGAACTTTGTCTCGAGGCCTTGAAATTGCAGGGTATAGAAAAGTCACATGTACACGTGTTAGGCGATAACGAACCGGGTCGGAAGTTCTGGTCTGCTCGTGGCTGGTTTCACCGTGCTGAAATCGTTATGTACTCCTTTATCAACGGGGAAAATAAAAATGCCTGATATGGATATCGAATACCTCGACCCGGACTCTCCCGAGGTACAGGCTTTGATCGCCGTGTCCGACGCCTATTATGTAGATCTCTATCCGGCCGAGAGCAATCACCTGGAAAGCAGTGGCGACCTGAAAAAGTCGAATGTATTGTTTGTTGGATGTCGTATTGATGGCGCGCTGGTTGCGAGCGGGGCCGCCAAGATTATGCAGGACGATGGCAGTTATGCTGAAATCAAACGCGTGTTTGTACGCGATGCTCATCGCGGCAAGGGATTGTCAAACCGGATAATGCACTTTCTTGAAACCGAGTTGCAAAGTCGTGGTGTCAGCCTGTTTCGTCTCGAAACCGGGATCAAGCAACCCGAAGCGCTGGGTTTGTACCGTAAACTCGGCTACCAGGAGCGCGGTCCGTATGGATCCTACGGGCCCGATCCATATAGTGTGTTTATGGAAAAACGCGCTATTGTAGACAGGTGAGTAAATGCCCGCTGAAAATTGCCCTGGTCGGCGACTATGGCGCGGCGTTTACTGTGCATCAAGTCATCCCGCAAGCAATTGTTCTGGAAGTACTTTAATTTATTCTCATGCCAGTTGAAATGTACAAGATCGGTTCGATGGGCGAGGGTTTTGTCGCGATCATGGCACGCCCGTCGCTGGAAGCGGATGCAGCCGCGTCAATTATCAATATTGCGCGACTTGGCATTCAGCAGGTGGTTTCATTGCTCGAACCCAACGAGGCACGCAATCTCGGCCTCAACGGTGAGCGTGAACAGGTCAAGGCGCATGGAATGGGTTTCATATCATTTCCCATTCCCGACATGGGATTACCGCGCTCGGTAGAGGATTTCGCACTACTGTCGAAAAAACTGTTCAACCAGATAAACGCCGGGGTTAATACACTGATACATTGCCAGGCCGGGATTGGACGATCAGGTTTGCTGGTAGCGGGTATATTGCTGCACTGTGATATGGATCCGCAGCAGGCCTTTGCCTATGCCTCCAGGATGCGGGGTATCCGGGTTCCTGAAACCCCCGAACAGGAGCAATGGTTGATCACCAATTATGTGACTATTCTCGATATCGACAACGGTCAGCAATAGCGGAGCGGTGAAATAAGTTTATGAATCTAGCGCTCGAACGATACGCCGACAATCCAATCATTGATGAACTGGTCTGCTGGCCCCCGAGACCGCGCAGAATGAACAGCATCCGCGCTGGTAACGTGCTATTTCGTAAACCGTTTATCGAAGTCGAGATGGAAGGCGGTGAGATCTTTCAGCGCCAGTTCGAGCGCAATTCCTTTGCCGAATCCTGGGCTGAAGCCTGCGTTATTCTCGAAACCATGACCGACATCGAACTCATTTCGGAGTTTAGTTTCGCGCCTGTTCCTGATCGGTCCAAACTGGTGGCAGATGTGTTAGCCAATCGTGACGAATGCATCGAGGAGTGCAACCAGATGTACGATGAGGGTATGTATGCGCAGTTTCTGATGCAGTTTGGTGAAGATTGCACAAATCTGCCGCAAGAGACACTGCAGAGAATCGACGAGGCCAGGCAACGACTCGGGTTGTCGGCGTGAACACGATCACGCCTTAACCATAAAACCTGGTTAATCCGGCTTCACGACATAGTAACTAGTCGCAGCGCAATAGCCCACATAACACAGCCGATCAGGAAATCGAGCACCCGCCAGGCTCGTGCCTGCGCGAAAACCGGGCGCAGCAGGCGTGCGCCAAACCCTAACCCGAAGAAGAACACGAATGAAGCTGCCATTGCACCGCCCGTGAAGTATACGATCTGGTCGTTGAACTGGGTTGAAACGGAACCGAGTAAAACCACCGTATCCAGGTAGACGTGTGGATTAAGCCAGGTGAAGGCGAGACAGGTCAGGGCTGATTGCCAGGCGCTGTTACTCTTGATTTCGCTGGGCTGCAGCCCTTGCTGTACGCGCAGTGCGTTGTAAAAACTGATCAGCCCGTAGATGAATAAAAACGCGGCGCCACCATAGCGCGCGATCATCACCAGCGACGGGAAGGATGCCACCAGTACATGGAATCCGCTGACCCCGATCAGGATCAGCACCGCATCGGAGAGCGCACAGATCAGGCAAACCAGAAACACGTGTTCGTCTCTGAGGCCCTGTTTCAGCACGAAAGCGTTTTGCGCGCCGATGGCCAGAATCAGCGAAAATCCGAGTGAAAAACCAAATAGTAGAGCATGCATTGAACAAAAATTGATTGAGGTCCAGAATGCGTGCATGTTAAAGCAGCATCTGCAAAAACCGGAAATCTTTCTCTACCTGTTCGCCGCTGCGGTGCCGCTGAGTTTTGCCTGCTGGCAGGCGTTGATCAATAATTTCGCGATCGAACAGGCAAACTTTAGCGGGGTTGAAATCGGTATCCTGCAAAGTCTGCGCGAAGTTCCCGGATTCCTGGCCTTCGGAGTGGTGTTCCTGCTGGTGATGATGCGCGAACAGACTATTGCCTTTGTATCATTGCTGGCGCTGGGCATCGGCACCGCGATCACCGGGATGTTGCCTTCGGTGCTCGGTCTTTACTGCACCACGGTGCTGATGTCGGTGGGTTTCCATTACGCGGAGACCATCTCGCAATCGCTATCTTTGCAGCTTGTCAGCCACCAACGCCTGCCGCTGGTACTTGGCCGACAGCTTGCAGTCGGTTCGTTTACCGGACTGGCGGTATTCGCCGTCATCTACCTGTTAGTGGATTGGCTGGCGCTGGATTACCTGTGGATCTACCTGTTGTTCGGCTGCTTTACCGTTGTGCTTGCCTGTGTGATGTACTTTGCCTGCCCGCATTTCAAGGGTGAAGCCGAACAACACAAGACCATGGTGCTGCGCAAACGCTACTGGCTTTACTATCTGTTGACCTTTCTGTCCGGTGCGCGGCGGCAGATCTTCGTCGTTTTCGCTGGTTTTCTGATGGTGGAAAAATTTGGTTTCACCGTCTCGCAGATGACATTACTATTCCTGGTCAATGGCGTGCTGACGATTTACCTGGCGCCGCGCATCGGTCGCCTGGTGAGTTACTGGGGAGAGAAACGCACGCTGACACTCGAATATGCCGGCCTGGTAGTAATATTTACCGCCTATGCATTTGCTGAAAGTGCCTGGTTTGCAGCGGCACTTTACATCGTCGACCACGTCTTTTTCGCGATGGCAATCGCGCTCAAGAGTTACCTCAAGAAAATTGCCGATCCTGCCGATATGGCCGCAACCGCCGGGGTTTCGTTCTCGATCAATCATATCGCCGCGGTCGTGTTGCCGTTTGCACTGGGCCTGCTGTGGGTGGTTTCGCCGCCCCTGGTATTTATCATCGGCGCAATAATCGCGCTGGCTTCTCTACTGCTTTCGCAGCTGGTGCCAGGCAAGCCCGTGCGCGGCATGGAAACCGTGTTTTCTAACGGATAATCTTTTGCACCTAAGCCGGTTCGAACTGGCAGCTTGGCGTCGATGCGGATAATTCCTGTTCCGCGGCGGACATCTCGGCCTCGATGCCTTCGAACAAGGGTGTTGTCAGGTAACGCTCACCGGTATCCGGTAACATGCACAGTATGTTCGCCCCCTCGGCGGCAGTCTCGGCCACTTCCAGGGCCGCTGCGAAAGTAGCTCCGGCGCTGATGCCGACAAAAATACCTTCCTGTTGTGCCAGATTACGTGAGCACTCCATCGCGTCTGGATTGGCAACAGTCAACACCTGGTCAGCGTATGCAGCGTCCACCGCGTCACCGGTGAGCTTGGGAATAAAGTCGGGAGTCCAGCCCTGCATCGGGTGGGGACTGAAACTCGGATGACTCTCGGCAGGTGATCCGTCGGCATTGCGCTTTTGCCCGATGCCACCGCTTAACAGGCCCGCTAACTCGGGTTCGCAAACGATGACCCTGGTGGCCGGGCTTTTTTCCTTGAGCACCCTGGCGACGCCCTTCAGGGTGCCACCGGTTCCATAACCGGTTACCCAGTAGTCCAGTTGTATCCCGTCAAAGGCTTCGAGAATTTCCGGCGCCGTGGTTCTCGAGTGCATGTCAGCATTGGATTCGTTTTCAAACTGGCGGGTTTGAAACCAGCCATGTTGCCCGGCAAGCTCACGCGCTTTTTGCACCATGCCGCTGCCTTTCAGCGGCGCGGGTGTCAACACCACTTTTGCGCCCAGGAAACGCATCAGCTTGCGTCGCTCGATACTGAAACTTTCAGCCATGGTGACCACCAGCGGATGTCCTTTTTGCGCGCATACCATGGCCAGACCAATCCCGGTATTGCCACTGGTTGCTTCGATTACAGTTTGCCCGGGTTTAAGCTCGCCCGATTTTTCGGCGTCTTCGATAATGCCCAGTGCAAGCCGGTCTTTCACCGAACTCATCGGGTTAAAGGACTCGATTTTCACGAACAGGTTGACATTTGCCGGTGCCAGTTTATTGATTCTTACAACCGGGGTATTGCCAATCGTACCCAGAATATTGTCATGAATTTTCATAGAGACTCCTCAATTTACTGATTATGGTTTAGGTCATTATGCGATTATTGTTTTCGATTACTATTCAAACCTGGTTAACAGAACCGAAACCCTCATTCTCTAAAACTATCCAGGCATCGATGATAACTAAGTGGTTACCGCACAGCGATTGCTGAGCGCGCCAAGGCCTTCTATTGTTACTACGACGACATCATCATGTTTTAGCCAGACCGGAGGATTGCGAAACGCGCCCACGCCGTGAGGTGTGCCGGTGGCAATAACATCGCCGGGCAAAAGCGTGAAAGCCTGACTTAAATAATTAATCAGGTAGGGGATCCGGTAAATCATTTCATTTGTATTTGAGTTCTGCATCGACTGGCCATTGAGTTCGCATTTTATCGATAGCTTGTGCGGATCGCTGATTTCATCGCGGGTTACGAGGTAGGGGCCCAGTGGGCAAAAACTGTCGAGACATTTGCCGCGTAGCCATTGATCACCTGGACGAAATTGTAGGTCACGGGCACTGACGTCATTGCAGTTCATGTAACCGGCGACGTAATCATAAGCGTTGGCCTCGCTCACATTTTTTGCTGTCTTTCCGATCACTACCGCGAGTTCCGCTTCGTAATCGACCTGTTGCGTGAGTTCTGTCGACCAGCGTATTTCGTCCCCGGAGCCGATGATCGCCGAGGGATATTTGCAGAACATGGTCGCCAGCTCGGGAACCCCGATGTCGGCTTCGCGAATGTGATCCATGTAATTCAGACCGATTGCGACTACCTTGCTCGGATTGGGTATGGGAGAAAGTAGTTTCACCGAATCGAGTGGCATGTCGCCCCGGGCCTGGTCAAGCAGATCTTTCGCGATCCGCATCGCGTTATCACCGGATTGCAGAAACTCAAGCATGCTGTCCGGCAACTCACCTGCACTGAGTTGATGCAAATTAACAATTTTATCTTCGATGACTGCACCGAGATGAATGTTTTCATCACCCAGTTGGTAGCTGATCAGTTTCATGTTATTTCACTTCGCGTTGTACATAAGGCATTCAGTAAAAGCAAATCGGGCTATCCGGTATTCCGTAAACCCGCGGCGATGCCGTTTATAGAGCTCAACAGGGCCGACTCCCATTGCTTGCGGTCGGTTGCCAACCGGGTTTCGTCACGATACTTGCGCAGCAGGTCGATCTGCAGGTAGGCGAGTGGGTCGAGGTATGGGTCGCGCCGCGACAATGACAGCGACAGCACCGACTCGTTAGCCAGCAACTCTTTTATATCGGCGACCTGGAGTACCCCGTCTATGCTGCGCTGATTTTCCTGTTGCAGCATAGGGTAAATCAAATCTGCCAGCTTGCGGTCGGTGCAAAGCTGGCTGTAATCGAGGGCGATCCGCATATCGGATTTATACAGCGACATCTGTAAATTGCTGATCATTGCAGCGAAGAAGGGCCAGTGTCGATTCATCTTGCGTAATTGTTGCAACGCATCGGGGTTGCTATCCAGCCATTGCTGGATTGCATAACCAACTCCATACCAGGCAGGCATGGTGGTGCGTGACATGCTCCAGCCGAAAACCCATGGAATCGCGCGTACCGACGACTTTGATAAATCACCGCTACGACGATGCGAGGGGCGCGAGCCTATATTCATCAAGCCAATTTCACTGACTGGGGTGGTTGCGTAAAAATATTCGAAGAAACCTTCGGTATGGTCGGTTAGCTGGCGATAAAATTGTTCCGAATAATCAGACAGCTGTTGCATGGCAGGGTGGAACTCATCGAAGTTCGCCTTGTCTTGTCGCAGCGACCCCATGCTGGCTTTCATCAGCCCGGTAATGCCCATCGCCAGTTCGTAGTTTGCGGTTTCCGCATTACCATACTTATGCGACAGTACCTCGCCCTGCTCAGTAAACTTGATTTGCCCGAGCACGGTCCTTGGCGGTTGCGCCATTATCGCTTCATGAGTAGGCCCCCCACCCCGGGTAATGGTACCGCCACGACCATGAAATATGCGACAGCTGATGGC
>JBATHL010000271.1:0-15783 GCA_049666745.1 Gammaproteobacteria bacterium | reverse complement strand
CTTATATGTCATCCCCGCGCAAGCGGGGATTTTGCACTGGTGGCGCGTTATGAGATCCCCGCTTGCGCGGGGATGACATTAGTAAGTAGGCCGGGATGACATTATAAGTAGGCGGGGATGACGTTATAAGTAGGCCGGGATGACAGAAAATAGCTGGGGTGACCTGGATTTTTTCAGTTGGCAGAAGGTAATTTTTTTGATTTTTCCAGCTGTGCGTTTACAACTCTTAATCTGGTTTCGAGTTTCTCGCGCTTTCCAGCATCCTCGGTCGTATCCAGGCTGGCCTGGTAACGATCCCTCTTGTCGCTCAGCAACTGCTGAAGTTTTGTCAGTTTCCCAACTTCGATACCGACGCCTTTTTCATGTTTTTTTACAAGTTTTTCAAACTTATCGACCAGTTTGGTGAATTTCATTAGTACCCCTCTTAAGTATCGAATCCTAGCGGGAAATTAGCGGCAGGTTTTGACCGGCTAATTTCAGGCAGCGGAAGCTTTTTCAATTTCATCCTCATCCAGCACGACTTCCTGAGCTGCTTCAGCCACCAGATCGGTGTGCGAGACCAGCAGCGCCTGGGCAGTGTCGAGCAGATGGCGCGAAGTTTCGTCCACGTAATTGAAGTCGTTCAGCAGCGAGGTTGCCATGATCGGCGTAATCCGATCGTCGCGCAGTATCCCGGTGACCCGAACGTCAAGGTCCGCATGAGCTGACTGTATTTCCGCCTTTAGCTCGTCCATCTCCAATATCGCAATCGAATGATCAATATCTTCATCACCGCGCAGACGATATATCTCCCGCAGAATCATCGCGATCTGGTACCTGAGCTGGTTATATTCGTCACGAATGTGTTTATTGTCGGAAAGCATGTATTTGGTGGCATTTTTACGCAAATGCTTGATGTGCTTGACGCATTCCACGATTTCACCCGCAGCCTTGCGCAGGCGGAACATTTCCTCGGAAAAATCGCTGGACATATGCGCTTGCGAGTTCGAAATGAAATCAACAATCGCACTGTAAAGCACCTTGACCTTGCTTTCGTATAATTCGTCCATATCAAATTCGTGGACTTCCCGATCATTGTCGATGGTCTTTTTCAGGTCGGGGGAGGTCAGTATCTCGGTGCGATGCAGGTTTATGCCATGAGCCATGATCTCGAAGGCCGAGTCGAACAGGTGCCAGACCTCCTTCTTCAAAGCCTTCAGCACGGTTTCGGGAAACTCGATCGCGGCATCGTTGAGGTACAGAGGTTCAGCAAGATCCTTCGCTTTTTCAGGCAGAGACTTGACCAGGTAATCCGCCAGTCGCTGGATCAGTGGAACCATGACCAATACACCGGTGAGATTAAACAGCGTATGAAACACGGCCAATTTCATCGTGTAATTATCAGCGGCTATACCCACCTTGTCGCTAACGACATCGACCGCCCAGACGAACTGGCTGATAAATGCGATTGCGATGACCCCGGTGACGACATTGAATATCAGGTGCGCGCCTGCCAGCCGTTTGCCCTGAACATTTGCGCTCAGTGACCCGATAATGGCGGTAATCGTGGTGCCGACGTTGGCGCCGATCGCAAGCGCCAGGCCGTTTTCATAGGTAATTTGTGATGCCGCCAGTGCGGTTAGAATCAACACCAGCGTCGCGTGACTGGATTGCATCACCACGGTCGCTGCGGCGCCGATCGCGGCAAACAGGAACAACCCGGGGTAGCCCCCGACCGCCAGCGAAGCGAGGTCGAAGCTGTCCTTAAACGCTTCGAAGCCTTCTTTCATGTAATGAATACCCAGAAACAGGAACCCCAGTCCGGCGAGGACGGCGCCCGCACCCTTCAGGTACTTGGACTTCTGGAACGACAACACGATGCCGAAGACGAGCATCGGCATCGCGTAGGCTGAAATCTTGACCTTGAGCCCGAAGGCTGCAACCAGCCAGGCTCCGGTCGTGGTGCCGATGTTAGCGCCGAAAATAATACCAATCCCGGCAACCAGCGAAACCAGGCCGGCACTGATAAATGAAATGGTGATCACCGAAACCAGCGAGCTTGATTGCATGATCGACGTCGAAATCACGCCAAATAACAGGCTCTTCCAGGTTTTATCGGTGGTTTTCTGTAACAGCTTTTCGAGCACGCCACCGGTAAAGGCTTTGAATCCCTCTTCCAGAAAAAGCATGCCAAACAGAAATATGGAAACCCCGGCTGCGATTTCCTTGAAATCAGGGCTGACCCAAAACCCGTAGGAAAGGATTATCAATATACTGGGCAGTAATATTTTCTTAAGCATCACGACCTCCTATAGCCGGCTTGACCGGACTGTTTATTCTAAGGTACTGCGCTATATTTTTGGCGGCGGGGAAGAAGTTTACTGAATCCCCCCAAACTGTGATCCATGAACCCCCTCGTTCACATCCCGACAGCCAGTGATACCGATACTTGCATTGAGCACTTTACCACAGGAAGTCAGATATTCACCGACCAATATTAAAATCTATCCGTGCAAGCCCTTAGAGTGGGAGCTACCTCGGGAGTAAGGGCTTACTTGACGCCCTTGTCGATTAAGAAGCTGCTGTACTGCTTGTCGGTGCCGTTGATGTGGTTGATTAACCAGTCCTGCAGAAAGTCAATCGCGTTTTGCATCGCGGTGTCCTGATCCTGCTGGTATTGTTTCAGCACCTCTTCAACCCTGGCAATCATCAGTTCATGCTCCGCCCGATGCGTCGTGAAATCTGGATAACCGTTCTGTTCCATCATGTCTTCTTCGAACTTGAAGTGCGTTTTTGTGTAATCGACAAGCTCATCGAGCGCCTCGCGTTCGAAAGCTTCCCCGGTTTTGTAGTTAACCGCTGTCTGCAGGCTATTAATCAGGCCCAGTAATTTCTTGTGCTGCAAATCGATCGATTCGATGCCGACGCTGTACTCATCCTTCCATTGCACGTACTGGCGTGATGTCATTTTGCGGTAGATAACCGGTAACAGCACAAGAGCTGCGATCAGCAGCCAGGTAAGCGGATTGCCGGGGCTGATTGCAATACCCAGGATTACCGCGACAATCAGCGTCAGAATCAATACCGCAACGCCAAACATACGTGTTTTGTTGTTCATAGATAGGGTCTCGTAGCCGCCTGAAAGCCTTGCGTGACAGGTGGCATTCTAGCCGAAGGCCCGGTCGGCTGTGGTTGACATTTATCAAATACAAAAAGCGCCCGGCTATTAATAATGATCAGCACTTATCGCAGTGTTGATAAATGATTCACTGCAAGACTACATCCACCGGAGCAAAACACAGGAACTATCTATGGTGACAACAGGTTTCGTATCACTGGTTGGATCTGGACCCGGAGATCCCGAGTTACTGACTATCAAGGCGCTGCGCCTGATTGAGCAAGCCGACGTGGTGGTGTTCGACCGTTTGGTCGGCACCGCAATACTCGATCTGATCCCGCACGGAGTCAGCCAGATTTCGGTCGGAAAAACGCCCGGCAAGCATTGCGTCCCGCAGGATCAAATCAATGAAATCATCGTCAGCCTGGCCTTGTCGGGCCGACGCCTGGTGCGTTTGAAAGGCGGTGACCCGTATATCTTCGGGCGCGGCGGCGAAGAGGCCCTGGTACTGCGCCATCACGGCATCCCTTTCGAAGTCGTTCCGGGTGTCACCGCCGCGGCCGGTTGCAGCAGCTACAGTGGCATCCCGTTGACGCATCGCGGACTCTGCCACGGGGTGCGTTTTGTCACCGGACATCTGCAAAACAACGAAGATCTGAAAGTCGACTGGGACAAGCTTGCCGACCCCGATTGCACCCTGGTTTTCTACATGGGTCTCGCGAATCTGCAAACAATATGTAGCGAACTGATGCGTGCCGGTCTGCCCGCCTCCACACCGGCGGCCGCAGTGCACGGCGGTACCACCAGCAGCCAGCGGAAGGTTATTTCCAACCTTGCCGGGCTGGCCGATGCGGTAAGCGCGGCAGGACTGCAATCACCCGTCACCACCATCATTGGTGACGTGGTAACACTCAGCGATGAGCTCGACTGGTTTCAATCTGAATGCCGGCAAAACGAGGGTGCTAGTACTTATGACTCGCTCAGCCTGGCTCGCGCTTAGTTTCCTGATTGTGGCTCCGCTCGCCGCAAACGACGATATTTCCTACGCTCGTCAACAGGAACTGAGCAATCTCCTGATCCAGGATTGTGGCTCCTGTCACGGCCTGAAGATGCGTGGCGGGCTGGGACCGGCACTGCTTCCGGATATGCTGCAAGGCAAATCCGCGGACTACCTCAGCAGCGTAATACTCGATGGCCGCCCCGGGACCGCGATGCCTCCCTGGCGCCCACTGTTATCGCCCGCCGAGGCGCGCTGGATGGCTGACCAACTGTTGCAGGGAGTAGCGCAATGAAGCGGGGTTTTTGTTGCTTTCTACTGGCATTGCTTAGCGGCTCTTCGGTGGCGGCACGTGGCACAGGGGATCTCGGCCTGTTTATCGAACGTGCCAGCAGCAGCGTACAGATTATCGAAACCAGCGGTAATACCAGCATCGGCCGAATCGAGGGGCTCGGCGACCTGTCGCATGCCTCGGTAGTTTATTCACGCGACGCTCGCTATGCCTACCTGTTCGGCCGCGACGGCGGCCTGAGCAAACTTGATATCCTCGGCGCTGAACTGAGCGAACGCACCCTGCAGTCGGGCAACAGTATTGGCGGTGCGATTTCACAGGACGGCCGCCTGGTCGCGGTTTCCAACTACAAACCAGGTGGGGTCAAGGTATTCAATGCCGACACTCTCGAACTGGTGGCCGACATTCCAGCAACCTTTGGCGATGCCGGGCAACGTTCCAAGGTAATCGGGCTGGTGGACGCGCCCGGGCAAAAGTTTGTCTTTGCACTGTGGGATGCCGGTGAGATCTGGGTGCTCGACATGTCGGACCAGGCCAACCCGTCGATCGAAAAATTCACCGGTATCGGTCGCAATCCCTACGACGCGCTCATTACGCCTGACGGTCGCTATTACATTGCCGGATTATTCGGTGAAGATGGTATGGCATTACTGGACCTATGGAATCCGTCGGCCGGGGTAACACGCATCCTGCCGAACTACGGCAAGGGTGAGCAGAAATTACCCGTTTACAAGATGCCTCACCTCGAGGGCTGGGCAGTGGCCGGGGATCTGGCCTTCGTGCCTGCCGTCGGTCGCCACGAAGTGCTGGTCATCAATATGCGCACCTGGCAGGAAGCGGCCCGGATCAAGGTGCACGGCCAGCCGATATTTGTCATGGCCCGGCCCGACGGCCGCCAGGTCTGGGTCAACTTCGCCCTGCCTGACAATGACAGCATCCAGGTCATCGACACCCAGACGCTGGCGGTAATCCGGCAGCTCAAACCGGGCAAAGGCGTGTTGCACATGGAGTTCGAACCCCGCGGCGAGGAAGTCTGGCTGTCGGTGCGTGACGAAGACCGTGTCGAAATTTACGACACCGCAACCTTTGAGCGTATAACCTCGATACCCGCCACTAAACCGAGCGGTATTTTCTTTACCGCGCGTGCGCACCGAATCGGCTTATGAGACAGTTTTCCCAACTTGAGCAGAGGTTGCTGAACGAGTTTCAGCAGGGCATGCCGTTAACTCCATCCCCCTATGCCGATATCGCCAAACAGCTTGGCGTCTACGAGACAACAGTACTGGAGACACTAAAACGCCTGCAGACCGAGGGCGTGATCAGTCGGGTGGGAGCCGTGTTTCGGCCCAACCGGATCGGCGCCAGCACCCTGGCGGCGATTGCAGTGCCCGCCGCGAAACTCGAAGAAGTCGCCGCCATCGTTAACGAATTCGCCGAAGTGAACCACAACTACGAACGCGAGCATCGCTTCAACCTGTGGTTCGTCGTGGTTGCCGCAGATGAGGAGCGGCTGCAAACCGTCCTCGCTGAAATTGAACAGCGCTGCGGTTACCAGGTGCTCGATCTGCCGCTGTTAAACGAACACTTCATCGACCTGGGGTTTGACCTGAAATGGACATGATCAAGGATTCGCCTTTCGAAAAAGCCCTGATCGAGATCATCAGCGAGGGTTTACCGCTGGTGGCGCACCCCTACGCGACGATCGCTGCACAACTCGGCTGTAGCGAGACAGCGGTCATCGACGGCATTGAAAGAATCATGGCGCGCGGTGATATCAAACGTTTTGGCGTCGTCGTGCGCCATCGGAAGCTGGGCTATCGCGCCAACGGCATGGTGGTCTGGGATATCCCGGATGCCAGGGTCGCAGAACTGGGCCACTGTATCGGGCAATACTCATTCGTCACGCTGTGCTATCAACGCCCACGGCGTCTGCCGGAATGGCGCTACAACCTGTTCAGCATGATCCACGGGCAGGACCGGGACGCGGTCATCGAACAGGTAGGATTCATCGTCGAACAATGCGGATTGCATGACGTCGAGCATGAAATCCTGTTCAGCCAACGCTGCTTCAAGCAACGCGGTGCGAGTTATTCGCATAAATCTCGACCAGACCATGCGGGAATGGCGATCAATGGATGAGTTAAGCCGCCAGTTTATCAATCGTTACCAGGGTGGTTTCCCGGTCGAGGAACAGCCCTTCGTCAGCGTGGCCGCTGATCTCGGTACCGATCCAGCCACCCTGCTGAGCGCGATCCAGGCATTAATGGATGACGGCCTGTTGAGCCGCTTTGGCCCTTTGTATGACGCCTCAAGTATGGGTGGCAGCCTGACGCTGGCCGCTTTATCGGTCCCGGACGACAGGTTCGACGAGGTCACCAGCCTGGTTAACGATATGCCTGAAGTCGCCCACAACTACCAGCGTGAACATGAACTTAACATGTGGTTCGTGATCGCCACTGAAACTCCTGAACTGCTGCAACAAACCATCGAGCGGATCGAGCAGGCCGCCAACCTGCCAGTGTACAACTTCCCCAAGTTACAGACTTTTTACCTTGGCCTGTGGTTGATACTGGACGAATCTGACGGCGTCAGCACGCAACCCATTCCCGGGCCGTTGAAGCAAGGCGGCATGATCATCGATGAACTTGACCGTAAAATCGTGCAGGCGACCCAGGCCGGCCTGCCCCTGCAGACGGCGCCCTACACCGAAGTCGCCGCGGCCTGTGGCTGCGACACGCAAACCGTCATGCAGCGTATGCAGCTGATGCTCGAACGTGGCGTCATTCGACGCATCGGTGCGATACCCAATCACTACCGCCTCGGCTTACGCGGCAACGGCATGTCGGTGTGGGACGTCGAAGATGACAAGCTGATCGAGCTTGGCGCCCGCGTCGGCCGCCTGGATTTCGTCAGCCATTGCTATGAAAGGCCACGTCGTTTACCGCTCTGGCCTTACAACCTGTTTGCGATGATACACGGCCATGATCGTGACGAAGTGACGGCCAAGCTGGATCAGATCGTTGATTTACTAGGCCCTGACTGCAAGCAGCACGATGTGCTGTTCAGTACCAGGATTTTGAAAAAAACCGGCCTGAGGTTAGTAGCCTGATGTTTCGTATAAGTCGATATATGCATGCGCTCGCGAGCGGACATAGCGTTTCTCCCACACCAAAACCCGTCACAATGGGTAGCGGACCGGTTGTGATCTGGAACCTGATCCGCCGCTGTAACCTGGCCTGCAAGCATTGTTATGCCACCTCGGCGGATATCGATTTTCCGGGCGAGCTCGACACCGAAGAAGTGCTTACGGTGATGCGGGACCTGAAGTCATTCGGCGTATCGGTGTTAATTTTGTCGGGAGGCGAACCGCTGCTGCGCCCGGATATCTTCGAGATTTCACGGCATGCCAGGGAGATGGGATTTTATGTCGGCCTGTCCACCAACGGCACGATGATAAGCGAAGACAACATCGCCGACATCGAAGCCATCGGCTACGACTATGTCGGCGTCAGCCTCGATGGCATGCGCGCTACACATGACATGTTCCGCCGCAAACAGGGCGCGTTCGACGAGTCCATAAAGGGTATCCGTTTATGCCATGACGCCGGCATCAAGGTTGGACTGCGCTTTACGCTGACCCAGGATAATGCCGCCGAGCTGCCTGACCTGTTGCAATTGATGCGCGACGAGGATATCGACAAGTTCTACCTGTCGCATCTGAACTATGCCGGACGTGGTAATCGCAACCGCGCCAGCGACCTGCACTACCAGATGACGCGCGACGCCATGGATCTGTTGTTCGAGACTTGCTGGCAGGATGTCCAGCAAGGCGTGAAGCGGGAATTTGTCACCGGCAACAACGATGCCGATGGCGTCTACCTGTTGCAATGGGCCAGCGAACACATGCCAGAGCACGTCGAAGCATTACGTAAACAACTGCTGCGCTGGGGCGGCAATTCATCCGGCGTAAACATCGCCAATATTGACAATCTCGGTACCGTGCATCCGGATACCATGTGGTGGGATTACAGCATCGGCAACGTCAAGCAGCGCCCCTTCTCCGAAATCTGGCAGGACACTTCGGACCCGCTGATGGCGGGCCTGAAAGCCAAACAAAGGCCGCTCGAAGGGCGCTGTGCAAAATGTCAGCACCTGGCCATTTGCGGCGGTAATTCGCGCACCCGTGCCTGGCAGCTAACCGGAAATCCCTGGGCAGAGGATCCGGGCTGTTATCTGAGCGACGCGGAGATTGGTGTGATTGATATGCCACAAAGAGTTGCCGTAACCCCCTACCGACGACAACAGGAAGTGGTTAAGGAACTGCGCTCCTGATCCAGCCAGCCGGCTAGCCTGAACAGATACCGCTCATTGCTTCGCGATCGTGAATCGTGACATTGCGTCCATCGATGGAAACAATCTCCTGCTCATGCAGGTTTTTCAAAATACGCGAGAAGGTTTCGGGTTTTACCGACAGTCTCGACGCGATGACGCTCTTGGCTATGGTGAGTTCAAAGCAATTACTGTCCGCCGGAGCCTGGTTTAACAGATAGGCAACCGTGCGCACCGTACCCGTGTCGAGGCTCAGCGCATCGATTTCACGAATCAGGCCACGCAGCCGGAAACTCATTCCCCCGAGCAACAGGAAACAGGTGTCAATCGATTCTCGCAGCATCGTTTTGAAGTCCTTGCAGTTAATGCCGATAACCCTGCTGGGCCCGATCGCCGTCGCGTTAACCGGGTAGTGCGGATGGTCCATGAACATCAGCGCCTCGGCAAAGGTTGCACCCGTTTCCATAATCTCGACAACCTTTTCCTTGCCGTCGGGAGAAATGCGAAACAGTTTGATTCGGCCTGAAAGTACCAGGTAAAAACTGGTCGCGTTATCACCCTGAAAAAATAGCGACTCGCCCTCGATCATATCGGTGACATGAGAATGCCGCCGGACACGATCCATCTGCGCTTCAGTCAGCTCAGAAAACAGATGCGATGTACCCAACGCTTCGAGTATGCCCTTGGAATCCAATGTCAGCCCCTGGTCGATCCAGTCATTATTGAACGAAATATTGACACGAAAATAATTGATTTGCATCGATTTTTCGACTTTGTCATTACAGACACACGGGTCACCGCTGCAATAACTCCTGCCGAATAGCCTCGAGCTTGAGCGCGTGATTGGTAAAAATCCAGTCCACGCCGCGATTCAGCTCACGGTAAAGGCAAAAGCGCGACCCGACAAACCCGGTACCCAGTTCTTGCCCCTCGCGATGGTGTCGCCGAATCAGACCCTGATTCAACAACAGGTATTGTCCACAGACACCGCCCAGTTCGCGGGTCAACGCGTCGTGACTGAAATTGCCCAGGTTAAGCACCGCCACCGGCAAGCAGGCCTTGTCACCGGCAAATTCAACCAGTTTAAACAGATCAAACTGCAGCGCGAGGAAGTGATAGTCTTTGGTGGCGGTGAGCGTTGCAAAAATTGCACGCAATCGATCCGCCCTGCCGGCTACCGCGCCCAGTTCATCGCGTTTGAGTTCGACCATCAAATGAGTGGTTCCGCCGAAACAGGCAACGACTTCTTCCAGGGTCGGAATCTCGGGAACCTGTTGGCGCAACTCGCGTAAATCCACTGTCGCCACTTCCAGGTCAATGCCGAAAACCCGTGCCGTGTTGGGATCGTGAATGACCACCGGCTGCAAATCCCGCGTCCAGCGTACATCAAACTCGATTCCCCAGCCGCCTGCCTCGGCAACCCGTGCAAACGCAGCCATGGTGTTTTCCTTAACCTGCCGGTTATCGTGCTCGCCACGATGGGAAATAATCTTGCAGTCAAGCAGGGCCTGCCGCGATGGCCGTCGGCGGGGAATCAACAGGAAGCAGATATCAGTAATTCGCTGCGCAACCTGTTCCAGGGCCTCAAGCAATTGCGCTGCCATTACCAGCACTTGCCGTGGCGGGGTGCCGGGTTTATTGCGTCACGTATCGTAAAAAGCAGCATCGGAGAACTGTAATTGAATCAGCCGCTAATATAAATGACTTCACGGCATCGACCAGCCGTTTAATCTGCTCAAAGTCTAAATCAAGCAACAGGATGACGGCAATGCGAGGCCGGCGTGAAGTTTTAATGGATCGCCCGCAAATCGAAGTCGGGCAGAGATAAACAGGGCGCGCCATCCGTGGCGAGGATGGGGATTCGTGGTTAGTTGATATTGGCCTTCTCGCGTACCGATCTCAGCCGCTTTTGCAAGAATCGCAACTCGGATATGAGGTAACGCCTGCGACCGGATTCAAGTTGTGTGGCACCGCTCATGCTGACCTGCTGGCTGATACTGTCTATCGATCGCACCAGCTTGATTTCGTCGATCGCGAGGCCGAGAAATTTCAATACACAGTTCGTCGTCAGCGGATCAATATGAGTATTTACCTGGCTCATGGAATACCTCAACTTAAAATTGAAGAGGATTTATAGGATCGGGAGCGGCATTAATCTGTGACTCAATTCCGCTCCAGCCAAGATTTCTTCACTGTCTGAGCGCTCATGGGCCCGGGTTGTGACCATGGTCTAAATTTATCTGGGCACTACGTCACACTTGGTTTGGGCGACCAACCCGGCCTGCGGGTCGATTTTACTGATTACCGAGTTTAACGCCGTTGCACAATCAAGCCTGACCTTGAGCGTTAGTAATTCATCAGCCCGGGTCTTGCCAAGATTAATTGCCGCAATCGGAATATCCGCACGCTGCGCCGCGCGCACAAATCGAAACCCCGAATACACCATCAACGAGGAACCGACAACCAACATGGCATCGGCGTTGGCCAGCGCATTGAAGCACTGCTCGACCCTTGCCGCGGGCACATTTTCACCAAAGAATACGACCTGTGGTTTCATAATCCCGCCACAGGATGTGCAGCCGGGGACATTGATTTCACTTGCATCAAAGTCATTCAGATAAGCGTCACCATCGGGTGCGAGCTGCGCCGATAAATCGGCCAGCAGCCGATTTCTTTCAACTAATTGTTGCTGCATCGAGGCTCGCTCGATAATGTTGCCACAATCAAGGCAAGCAACGCTGTCCAGTGAGCCATGTAACTCGGTAACCTGGCGACTGCCAGCGCGTTGATGCAGACCATCGACATTTTGCGTGACCGTACGCGTTAACCGGTTTAGCTGCTCCAGGCGTGCCAGCGCCTGGTGGGCCTGGTTTGGCCGGGCATGCCTGAATCGCTGCCAACCAATAAATGAGCGTGTCCAGTAGCGCTGCCTGGCGTCATGCCGCTCGACAAATTCACGATACTCCATCGGTTGTTGATGCTTCCAGTTGCCGCTATCGTCGCGATAGTCGGGAATCCCGGACGCGGTACTCACCCCGGCGCCGGTAAGCACGAAGATACGTTCATGCGCGGCGACAAATTCTGTTAGCAATGACGACATAGGTGACAGTCTATCAGGCTGGCCAGCCTTATTAATGATTTAATCTTGCAAGCTTATTCCATTATTATGGCGCGATGAAAATCCGCACGACCTGTATCGGCGCTTATCCAAAACCGGACTATATCGAGATCGGCAACTTTGCCGAAACCGAAGACCAGGATAGCAGCGCCACGCGCGCCTTCACCTATACCCAGGACACGGCCGACCAGGTGGCCGAGGAACTCCTGATCAAGGCAACGCAGGCCGCGATCCAGGATCAACTCGATTGTGGCGTCGACATCCCCACCGATGGCGAGCAGCGCCGGGAAAACTACATTCACTACCATTGCCGTAACCTGGAAGGCATCGATTTCGTCAACCTGACCAACAAGATACACCGTAACGGGGCGGCGGTTGCCGATTTACCCACCATCAACGCCAGAATCGTACCCAGGGGTAATCATTTCCTCGACCGGGATTTTACCATCGCGCAGAGCTTCAGCGACAAACCGGTCAAGATCACGGTGCCAGGACCGCTATCGATCATCGATACCACCGCTAACAATTACTACTCAAGCGAGCGCGAACTCGCTTTCGATCTGGCCGATGCACTTAATTTCGAAATCAGGGCGCTGGCTGACGCGGGCTGCAAATACATCCAGCTAGACGAACCCCTGTTTGTACGCAAGGTCGATGACGCCCTCGCCTATGGTGTCGAATGCCTCGATCGCTGCTTCGACGGGGTGCCCGCAAATGTCACGCGAGTGATGCACATGTGCTGCGGCTACCCTGGTCACGTCGATGACGAGGATTATTTGAAGGCTGACCCCGATTGCTACTTTCAACTGGCGCAGACGATTGACAGGAGTAGTGTGCAGCAGGTGTCGATCGAGGATGCGCATTGTTTGAATGATTTAAACCTGCTGGAAAACTTTACTAGTACCGCCGTGATTCTGGGTGTGGTCACCATCGCCAGCAGCAGAATCGAAAGCAGCGAATATATCGGCCAACGCCTTGAACTTGCCTTGCAACACATCGATGCAGACCGGCTGCTGGCAGCCCCCGATTGCGGTTTGATGATGCTTGGCCGCAAACTGGCGATGGCCAAACTGAAGAATATGTGCGCAGCCACAGAAGCCATTGACTGGCGCTAGCATCAAACGTATAAATCATTTGGTTCGATAAAGTTTAGCGGCAGGGAATTCATATGGCAGTCGATCTCACCAGTAAAAAAATCATCATGATTCATGGCCTGGCTTCCAAGCCCCCGCCAGATTTTACGCATAATTTATGGCGCAGAACCCTGACCGAGAATATTCGCGTCAGCCATCGCCAGCTTGCTCGAAGCCTCGATGCCCATGCCGAGGTTTTCGAATCGGCATACTGGGCCAACGTCGTACCCCACCATATTCCAGACGATGCCGGCTACTGCAAAAAGCTGAAATTGCAGGTCGATAAAGTCATCGACGAACGTCGTGAAATCAAGGATGGGTTCCATGTCGGCATCAAGGAAAAAGTGGGCAGCTTCTTCAAGGACCGCGGTCTCGACCTGGTGAAGCTGCTGGCCGGTGCGTTATCCGTGAAAGACGACGTAATGACTGAATTTTTACGTGAAACAGAACTTTACGAACAGGATCAGTATATCGCCGATCAAATTCGTGCCCCACTCGAGAACGCCCTGCGACGTGCCTGGGACGAAGGCCGCGAACCGATCGTCGTGGCGCATAGCATGGGCACTTTTATCAGCTATGACGTGCTCTGGAGATTCGCGCATCGTAAAACCGCCGACTTCAAAAAATACAACAACAAGCGCGTAAAAATGTTTATCACGCTGGGTTCGCCGCTCGGTGATTCAGCAGTAAGAGATTTATTATTCGCGCGCCATCACCAGGACCATAGCCAGCGCCAGTTCCCCACCAATATCGATTTCTGGCACAACTACGCCTGCCTCGGCGATGTCGTGTCGCATCAGAAAAACTTCAACGATATTTTTTATCAGCCGATGCGCGAGCTGAAACTATTTCCATCCAGCAAAAAGTTTCGCAGCATCGACTATGTCGATTTGCATAACCCGTTTGAAGTGGTAACCCATGCGGGCAATCGCAACAGGGAGAAGCGTAACCCGCATAAATCTTACGGCTACCTGGCACAGCCGAGATTAGGCAGCTGGATTGCGGATTATTTGCTCGACCGGTTGCGCTAGGAAATCGAGCCGGGAGGCGTCTTTAGAGTTGCCAGCTGCCGGCAAGCTCAGGTGGTAAAACTACAAATCCGGTTGCGTCCACTATTCTTGGCCTGGTAAAGCGCGATATCGGCCTGCTCTATCAGCAACGTGTTGCTTCTTTCGTAAATCGGCACCATCGCCGCGACACCAATACTGACCGTGACATATATCGATACATTGGAAGTCACATGCGGCAGTTTGGCATCCAGAATCGCCGCATGACAGGCTTCCGCAACCCTGAGCGCCCCCTCAAGATCAGACTCGGGCAGCAACACGACAAATTCTTCACCGCCATAACGTGCGATCAGGTCGGTTGTGCGTTGCATGCAGGAGCTCAATATCTGCGCCACTTTCACCAGGCAGTCGTCGCCGCGCAAGTGCCCGTGGTGATCATTATATTCCTTGAATTTATCCACATCGATCATTAACAACGCCAGTGATTTTCCGGTGCGCGAGCCACGAGCCCATTCAGTCATCAGACGCAGATCGAATTCACGGCGATTGCAGATCGATGTCAAGGCATCGACGCGGGCAATGTTATTGAGCTGTTGTTGCGAGCGACGCGCCTGCAAATGCATGTTCAGGCGTGCCTGCAGAACCCTGGGGTGGAATGGCTTGGCGATGAAATCGGCGGCACCCGCTTCAAACGCGGCTACTTCAGCCTCGGTGGTTTTATCGGCAGAAACAAAAATGACGGGTACCGTGGCGTCAAGATCAGAATCTGTCGAATTGCGCCACCAGTCGGTGCTTTCGATGCCGCCGAGCAAGGCTGTATTTACCAGCACCAGGTCCGGCATACCGTTGCTTAACGCGGACGCTACCAACCCGGCAAAATCTTTCGCGACTTCGACCTGCGCGCCGCGCATTTGCTCGATTATCATTTGCAGGCTTTGCCGGTCGTTATCCAGCACCAGGATTCGCTGCATAGCCTGCTGCTCGCCTTCGGTATGCAAAATCTCGTCAGAAATCAGGCTACCGGAATTTAAAAACGCGTCCATCTCGGGCTCGAGTGGAAATCCGACCACGGTCTCTCCCCGATCACTGATGACGATTGGAATTTTGTGATCGAACTCGCGGTTACCATCCCACTCGCTTTGCCAGGTGGACAATTTATCACCCTGTAAAGCAGCGGCCGCAGGCGGGTCGATATCGAGTTCCTTCAATAAATTATCGAGCAGATCCGGTTTGGAGATATCCTCACCATTGATCCACAGGGCGCGATATATCAGCCGGCGTAACTGGATGGCCTTGCGCGGGTGGTTCCGCGCGACCGCGTCAACCAAGCGCGACGCGGGTCCAGAGTTGGGGCGGAACATGGGTACGTTGATCCGGGTTGAAGGGGCTCTGCGACGCACCTCCGCGACCTCGGTGGAAAGCTCACTGAGCAGATCGAAACTGGACTGGTCGCTGGAAACTGATGGCGCGTGCTGGACCGCACGAAATTCAACCTGGTCTTCCCGGTTCAATTCGTGCAAACGTTCGTTTAACGCGTAACAGAATGGACAGTTAAAATCGGCGTAAATAATAAACTTGCTAACGCCAGGATCGTCTAGCTGCTTCCCCGTTGGTGTTGCATTTCCCATGCGCCGGGTTCCGGGTTCTTAATTATTGTAATTAGTATAGGATAAAATTACGCTCATCAAGCGCGCATTATATGCTATTCACAGCCGCTTTCGAAGTACTGATTATTGACCCATGCAAGCCTGCCGTACGCGTTCCGCCGGGATATACAGCTGTTTCAGCAAGTACTCGACCAGGTCTGGCG
>JBATHL010000270.1:0-2817 GCA_049666745.1 Gammaproteobacteria bacterium | reverse complement strand
TCCTGATCCACGGCGATTCAGCGTTCGCCGGCCAGGGCGTGGTGATGGAAACCTTCAACATGTGCAAGACCAGGGGATACAAGACCGGCGGCACGATCCACATCATTGTCAATAACCAGATTGGCTTCACCACCAGTAATCCTCGTGATATGCGTTCTTCGGTTTACTGTACCGAGGTTGCCCGCATGGTGCAGGCGCCGATTTTTCACGTCAATGGCGACGATCCCGAGGCCTGTGTATTTATCGCTGAAATTGCGGTCAAGTATCGGGAGACTTTCAAGCAGGACGTGGTTATCGACATGGTTTGCTATCGCCGTTACGGACACAACGAAGCCGATGAACCTGCTGTTACACAACCGTTGATGTACGAAGCGATTCGAAAACATCCGCGGCTGGCCGAGCTGCACGCGCAGCGATTGATCGATGAAGGTTTTACGACGCGGGAAAAGATCGATGAAATGATCGCCGATTATCGCCGCGCGCTGGACGAGGGCGGTGCGGTTGCGTTGAATGTCATTTCCGGTCTTGAGCCGACTGCGGCACGCGACTGGGCCGGTTTACAGGACGGTGATGTCAATGCCTCTTCCGGTACCAGGGTTGCAGCCAAAAAGATTAAACAGCTCGGACAAAGTATCCTGAACCTGCCGCAAGACTTCACGCTGCACCCTCGAGTCGCAAAAATCATGGAGAATCGCCAGCAGATGATCGATGGCAAACTCCCGGGAGACTGGGGTTTTGCGGAAAATCTTGCCTACGCGACGATACTGGACGATGGTTACTCAATCCGCCTGTCAGGTCAGGATAGCGAACGTGGTACCTTTTTCCATCGCCACGCGGCCCTGCATGATCAAAAAACCGGCGAGATTTACAAGCCGCTTAAATTCTTGTCCGAGAATCAGCCTCGTTTCGAAGTTATCAATTCGTTTTTATCCGAAGAAGCGGTGCTGGGCTTTGAATACGGCTACTCTTCGACCGACCCGAAAACCCTCGTTATCTGGGAAGCCCAGTTTGGTGATTTCGCCAACGGCGCGCAAGTGGTTATCGATCAGTTTATCAGTTCGGGCGAAATGAAGTGGGGTCGGCTCAGTGGCCTGGTCATGCTGTTGCCGCATGGCTATGAGGGCCAGGGACCGGAACACTCGTCGGCCCGTATCGAACGTTATCTGGAGCTTTGCGCGCAGCACAACATGCGGGTGGTACAGCCAACTCTGCCCGCCCAGGTTTTCCACCTGTTACGCAGCCAGATGAACTGCGGTTTCCGCAAGCCGCTGATAGTGATGAGCCCCAAGAGCCTGCTGCGCCACGAGCTGGCCGTGTCTCCGCTTAGCGCCTATAGCAAAGGCGAATTCATGAAGGTGATTCCGGAGATTGACGATATCGACGATGCCGGTGTGACCCGACTGGTACTATGCAGCGGAAAAATTTACTACAAGCTGTACCAAACCCGCGAACAGCAATATGATCACAGTACAGCGATCGTCAGGATAGAGCAGCTGTATCCTTTTCCCAAGCTTGATCTGAACGCGATACATGCGCGTTACCCGGCGTTGAAAAATGTTGTCTGGTGCCAGGACGAGCCGCGTAACCAGGGTATGTTCCGCGAATTCAAGAGTCGGTTGAACGAAATTTTTGCGCCGCTGCAGGTACAGTACTCGGGTCGGATCTCGGCCGCTTCACCTGCGGTCGGTTATATGTCCTTGCATCAGAAACAGGAAACCCAGCTGGTCAAGGAAGCATTCGAAGCCGGTTACTCGGACAAACTCGATTAATTTAAAAAATAGAAAACACTGGAGCAGACAATGCAGGTAGAAATCAAGGTACCCGTATTACCCGAGTCGGTAACCGAGGGAACTCTGGGTGACTGGCATAAACAGGTAGGTGACAGTGTTGCCGTCGACGAAAACATCGTCGATCTGGAAACCGACAAGGTTGTACTGGAGATCGTTGCGCAGAAAGCCGGCGTGATAGAATCCATCGCATTTGCTTCAGGCGACACGGTCAAGGATGGCGAGGTGCTTGGGGTGATAAATACCGAGGCGGCGGCAACGGGGGCGGATGACGCGACACCCGTCGAAGATTCTGCAGCCGCAAACCGGGCAAGTCCGGCGGTGCGTAAATTACTCAATGAAAATGATCTCAGCGGTGACGAAATTCAGGGTACTGGCAAGAAAGGTGCGATATTAAAGAAGGACGTCGAGTTGCATCTGCAACAGCAGGCTGCGCCCGCGAAAGCGAAAGCACCGCCAGCTGAAGCCCCGCCCGCGGCGGCCCCGGTCGCAGCAGCACTCCCCGTTGCCGGTCGTAACGACCGCCGAGTGCCAATGAGCCGCTTACGCGCAAAAATTGCCGAGCGCCTCAAGCAGGCGCAAAACACCGCGGCGCTGTTGACGACTTTTAATGAAGTCAATCTAAAGCCGATGATGGATGCGCGCGCGCAATACAGGGATATGTTCGAAAAAACACATGGCGTCAAACTCGGCATGATGTCTTTCTTTACCAGTGCCGCAGTGGAAGCGCTGAAACGCTTTCCCGCGGTTAACGCGTCGATTGACGGCGACGACATCGTCTACCATGACTATTTCGACATCGGCATCGCCGTCAGTTCTGAGCGTGGACTGGTGGTTCCGATCTTGCGTGATGCCGACCAGATGAGTTATGCCGACATTGAAAATGCGATTCGGGACATGGGTACGCGGGCACAAGCCG
This sequence comes from Gammaproteobacteria bacterium, assembly GCA_049666745.1. Lineage (GTDB taxonomy): Bacteria > Pseudomonadota > Gammaproteobacteria. The sequence goes on along the minus strand of JBATHL010000270.1, from coordinate 111 downwards.
GCAAGCTTGGTATCGAGGAGTTAACCGGGGGAACCTTTAGCATTACCAATGGTGGTATCTTTGGTTCGATGCTTTCTACTCCGATTTTGAATCCACCGCAATCAGCAATCC
>JBATHL010000269.1:0-1997 GCA_049666745.1 Gammaproteobacteria bacterium | reverse complement strand
TCCGGCACCATCAGCGAAGTCGCCGTTGAAATGCAGCGAGTTTATGGCCTCGAAACATTCAAGGTTTCGACCAATCGGCCGACTAAACGTCTAATGTACGATGAAAAAATATATTGCGACGCGTTAGATAAGCAATTGGCCCTGATTAACCGGGTCAAAGCGATGCATAAAATCGGGCGCCCCATTCTGGTTGGCACCTGTTCGGTCGAGGAATCCGAGCAGGTAGGCGGCTGGCTGGAACAGGAAGGAATAAGCCACCGCGTACTCAATGCCAAACAGGACCGGCACGAGGCCGAAATTATCGCCGCGGCGGGGCAGCAGGGCGCGATTACGGTTGCCACCAACATGGCCGGACGCGGTACCGATATCGAACTCGGCCCGGGGGTCGAGGAACTGGGTGGCCTGCATGTTATTTCGTTGAGTCTCAACGATTCCTACCGCATCGACCGGCAGCTTTACGGCCGCTGTGCGCGTCAGGGAGATCCGGGCAGTGCCGAGGCAATCCTGTCACTCGAGGATGCCGCGCTGACGAATTACTTTGCGCCGCCAGTGCTTAAATTCATGGCGAACCTGGCCAGCACCGGTAAACCGGTACCTGGATTCGTCAGTCGACTGATTTTGCGTCTGCCCCAGCGCAGCCACGAAAAGAAGCAGTGTCGAATCCGCAAGGCACTGATGAAACAGGACAAGAGATTACGTCGCACGCTGGCGTTTGCAGGGAGGTTTGAATGACGAACATGAAACGAGTTCAGATTCGGAATGATCGACCATGGACTAAGCCCGTGGATGATGACGGGTGTTTTAGAATCGGCGTCGGTTTGACCTGCCTGCTGGCTATTACTTTGTTGCTGGCAAGCCCTCGTGCCCGGGCGGCCGAACTGGATTGCCTGGTCAAACCGGAAATGTATGTCGAACTGAGCAGCCCGGTGGACTCGGTGATGGAGAAAATGCTGGTTGAAACCGGGGACACGGTCGCCAGGGGTCAACCACTGGCACAGCTCGAAGCCTCGGTCGAAAGAGCCAGGGTAAGGCTGGCCAGGTTACAGGCCAAGTCCGTCAGCGAAATCAAGAATCGCGAGGAACAGCTCAGGTACACGAAGCAGTATCACGCGCGCATGGCAGATTTACTGTCGCAAAACTCGGTCTCGCAGTATGAAGCCGATAAGGCTGCAACCGAAGTCGCGATCGCGCAGATTGAACTCAACAAGGCAAACGAGAAGTGGCGCATCGCGCAATCGAACCTGGAACTGGCGCAGGCCCAGCTGGCGCTGCGCACCATCCGTAGCCCGATTGACGGTATCGTCGTCGACCGTTACGCGATGGTGGGTGAGTCGGTTAGCGATCGCACCATCATGAAGCTCGCCAAGGTCAATCCGCTCAAGGTCGAATTGATCGCGCCGACCGAGTATTTCGGCCTGATCCAGAAGGGCATGGAAGTCGAAATCTACCCCGAGCAGCCCTCCAACCAGGTTTTCATCGCGACGGTGACCGTGGTCGACCAGCTAATCGACCCGGCCAGCGGCAGCTTTACTGTGCGCATGCTGTTACCCAACCCCGAAGACAAACTGGTCGGCGGTGTCAACTGCCTGGCCAATTTCGATTTCAAGACCCCGGAGCCGTCGAACGGAGACGTTTACAGCTCGCTTTCGAGTCAGACCCTGAATTCGATCGAGTAGCGGGTAAACTGGCGATGAACGCGTGCGGCAGATCACAGTTTCCCAATTTAGCGAGCGGAATCCACCCTGCAAGCGCCACGGGCCACCTGATGCCTGCCTATACTCATAGTGTGTTTTCCCGTGTCTCTGGCACTTGTCAGCCGAATGCACATCTCGCTGACAAACCTCCAGTAGTCCCTGTTGAATCGCGCATTTTCTATAGCGAGTGGTCATAGAAGCGTTTATGAGTAAAGTATACAAAAATAACCCGCAGCAGTCGAAGCTCATCCTCGAAGAGCTCGAGGAACGCCGCCTGTTTTCGGGTGGCATCGAGGGTTTGAT
>JBATHL010000268.1:0-18887 GCA_049666745.1 Gammaproteobacteria bacterium | reverse complement strand
TAGAAATACAGCAAAACAGCGCAGTCGATACTATTCCGCTAGTTACTTTTTTCATCGTCATGCTCGTCCTCCTCGGTAATTGCTGTTGCTCTGCTTTCACAGGCAGGCCGCAATTTTTAGTTTTAATTGCCGAAATACTTCAGCTGAAAATTAATTACACACAAAGTACTTATTCGCGCAAGCAAATACTATACCCCAATTTGGATAAAATGGGTCAAGCTCCCGACGATTTTATCCTTTTGTATGCCCTAGTGGATATTTGAACTATCCCCCTGGATTGGTAAGGTGCGTTTATTCACATAGCAACCAATCAACAGGGGGCACAAAATGTCGGTTCGTCTAATCGCTATGACAGTGGTCGTGCTGTCGTTCTACCTGAATCCCGCGGCCAGTCAGGAAAACTGCGCCCCCGGCGATGCACAATGTAATGCCCAGGCGCAAAGCCCGCTGCAAAATCCTTTCTACCTGTTCCCGTGGATGGCGAATACCGCGCCTTCGATTTCTGCCAACATCAATTCCCAGCGGATGTCCGCCGAGTGGATGAATGTTCAGTGGATGATGATGATGGCGAATCATTTTATGAATGCCCCGATCGACGAAGCCACCCGGTTTGGTATCCTGGATGCGATGTTGCGTGCCGCCAATACCCAGATGCTCGAGGGGATGTTCGGCGGTGCCAACCAGTCGCGCATGTGGATACCCTCGCAGAGCAAGCGCGATGTTCCCGCCAATACCGTGTCGGATTCAATTTCGGATGAAGCCAAGCGCAACCTGTATCAAAGCCTGATGATGCTTAGCCCGTTATCTTTGCGCGATATGATCTCCATCATGGCGGACAAGATGCCGGTAGCCGAGGATGTTTCCTTCGACGACGCGATCGACTCGATGAAATTACGCGCCAATGAAATCAATTTCAAGTTTGTCGGGCACAGCCCGTTGTGGAAAGATATCACCGCTATCACCGGCGAAGAGACACCTCGTGTCGAAATTTTTAATTTTTGTGATGCCATGGTGGCGCGCAAAGTGCTGGATTATGCGCCGGAGTTTGTTGTCTTTATTCCCTGTCGAATCGCGTTGATCGAAGACGCTGACGGTAAGATCTGGGTGATGACGCTTGACTGGAATATCAACTGGCTCAACCTGGCGCAAAACCCGAACAGCGTTCTGGACGAGGAATTTCGCGCTGAAGCCAACAGAATTCGTGAAGGGATGCGCTATATCATGGAAGGTGCCGCAACTGGCGATTTCTAACCGATAAAACCGTTGATGGCTAATTTCTATTATAGTAGTCGTCAGTATTTAAACGAACACTTTGGAGTTCACTATGAGAACCGCTATTACCAATACACTGCTAACGCTGTTGCTCAGCGCGATAACCGCGCTGGCAACTGCAGCGGAATCAACCCCGGAAGGTACTGATGCTGCGTCCGGGCATAAAGACTTGTCGTACGCGGTACAAAAGTCGATGGATCCAAATGTCTGGATGAAACTGATGAACAGCATGATGACCGGGGAATTGCAGGGTCAACCGGCAATCGCCAGCTGTGTCGGCTGCCATACCCCTGAAGATATTGCGCGCTACCAGAAGGATTTTGGTGGCATGATGCATTCGATGGATCCGATGATGCAAATGGCTAATCCGCAGGCCTATACCGGAATGATGGCGCCCATGACCGCCATGATAAATCCGATGACCGGGATGATGATGGCACCGATGGGCATGATGATGAATCCGATGACAGGGATGATGGCGCCGATGACCGGAATGATGAATCCGATGACAGGGATGATGATGGCACCAATGACCGGAATGATGCCGGGTATGGGTGGCATGACTAATCCAATGGGCATGATGATGAACCCGATGACCGGGATGATGATGGCGCCGATGATGGGAATGATGCCTGGAATGGGAGGGATGCCCGGAATGGGAGGGATGCCCGGAATGGGAGGGATGCCCGGAATGGGAGGGATGCCTGGAATGGGAATGATGCCTGGAATGGGAATGATGCCTGGAATGGGAATGATGCCTGTAATGGGAATGATGCCTGGAATGGGAATGATGCCCGGAATGGGAGGAACGCAGGGCTCGGGGTTACCACCGATAGGGACGCCGGGAATGGGCATGCCGCCGATGGGCATGATGCCGCAGATGCCCGGGATGATGAACCCGGGAGCGATGGGTGCGCCTGGCGGAATGCAAAATCCACGGGCAATTATGGATCCAAAACAATACGAGCAGTTTTATAAGCAATGGCAGGAAATGATGTCGAAGCAGGGGCAGGTCAGCCCCGATGCCGCAGCAACCCAGTAAAGCGCCGCTTAGATTGTGAAAAAGCTAATCCTACTAATACTGTTCTCGATCGTGCTGGGTGCCTGTTCCGGGGTGCCCGAAGATAAAGCCATCGAAACCATGGTGCGCGATAACATATTGAGTGATGGCCTTGGGGATCTGTTCGAGCTGGAAAACTTCACCAAGACCAATGGTTTCAGAGAAAGTGACAATGTTTATATTGTCGATATCGAATACGACCTGGTATTTCAGAAAAGTTTTATCGACGTGATGCGGGAAATTCGCGCCGACCCGACGGGACCGCAATACGGGATGTTTGGCTCAAAGCTGGTGCTGACTGCTATCCAGTCAAATTTCGGACAGTTTGAAGTGGGTGACCGGATTCACAAGGTGGATAAGGTCACACTGCATAAAACAGAGAAAGGCTGGCGACTCGCGCCACAATAGTACTCTTAAGACTGCCGGATGACTCAGGCCATCCGGCAGTTGTCGATCGGTTAAAGAACTAGATATGCAGTTTGTCGCTGGTTTGCGAGGTAGCCTGCATGTAACCCAGCATGCCCTGGGCCTCGGCTTCCTGTGCCAGTTTCGCGGCTTCCTCGATTTTGCCTTCTTTTAACAGTTTCTCCGCCTTCTTGATCATCTTGCCGGTATCGCGCCATTCACCGCCGACCGAATTGGCCTGTTTTTGCGCATCCTTGGCGGCTGCGATTGCCGCGACCGCATCGGCGGCGTTTGCCGTAGCCAGGTAACCGCTGCTGAAGATCGCAAAAGTTGCGGCGAGTAACGTGGTTTTCATCGAATGTTTCATAGAGTCTCTCCTCCTGTTTTGATGTATTTAATCATGGAATGAATCATATCCCCAAATATCTGTATCAAATCCGGCTTCACGAATATGATCGGCACGTGCCGAGATGTAACGCTGGAACTCTGGTTCTTCGAGGTAGGCCTTGTCCAGCACGTAGGCATACACCGATTGAAAGTGGAAGGTTTTCAGGAAGGCGCTGATGCGCATTACTTCCTTTCCGCTGTCGTCAAAAAATACTAACGAGGGGGTATAGGCGATACCCAGCTCGCGGGCCCACTGTTGCACAGTGGTCTTTTTGCCGGCGGGGGTCGTAATCTCCTGCGACGAAGCGACGTTCAGCTGGATATTATCAGCCTGGCGCACCAGTTTCCTGGTGGCCTCGTCGCTTAGAATGCGGGCGTGCATGGTTGCGCATTCGGCGCAATCGGGCGCTTCGAAATAAACCGCCAGCGGCTTGTTCGAAGTGGCGATGATTTTTTCCATATCCGCTTGATCCAGATAAAAGTCTTCATCGATCAATTGGCCGCTGCGCGAGGCCATTGCATCGAGTCGATACTGTGCAAAGCTCAATTTTTTCTCGAGTTTGCGGGCGACGTAATCGAGGGCGGCGCGGAAGTCCTGCGGAGGATAATAGCCGTTCAGGCGCAGCGCTACCTGGCCATTCTCGTCGAGAAAAACCAGCGTCGGGGTGTACTGCACTTGCAACGCCGCGGCAAAACTCTTCTCGGTAAATGCCTGTCCCGCAACGCTGACTACTTCGCGATCGCCCCACATATTGAGCGTTATCCCGTCGAAATTCCTGATAATAAATGCCTTCAGTTCGGGGTCGGTAAAATTTTCCTGGACCAGGCGGGCGCAATAAGGACATCCTTCCTGGTGAAAGTAAAGCATCACCCTCCGCCCGGCGGCGGTGGCCTCGGCGACATCTTCTTCAAATTCGAGGAAACTTTCCTTAAACCAGTCCGGCTTCTCCGACGGAATTGCGCCGTAATATTTACCTTCACTGGCGAGGCTGCCCTGCAACGGGATTAGTAGCAATAACAGCACCAGGCCCGGTATTCTGCGACCGATTCTATCTAGTACTGATTGCCTTAAATCATTCATAGGTTTAAAGGTCTTGTTAAAAAGCCTCGGGTTCCAGGTACATTTTGCCCAGATTGGGACCGAATAGCAGATCAAATTCACACCAGTGATTCATCATATGCAAACTGCGGTAACATTTTCGGTTAGCTGCAGCATCAGCCAGCTTGCATCCTCGCCAAGCTGGGATTGTGCAATCGTTTTGGCATCCGCGTAAATATCGATTTCTGGATAGGTGCGTTGCCCTGCACGAGTGTATTAATCACATCAATTCCATTCATTCAATTTACTAATATCCACTATATGGATAGGTTTACGTGGTTAAATACCTAATGATAGGTATGGGATATCAGGCGCTTTTTTGATTACCTTGCAACGTCCGCATTGTCGAATGGAGAGACATGAAAATGAAACAGCTGCTACTGGTAGTTTTTGTCACCTTCCAGATGATTATCTCCTCCGCGGCACTGGCCTGGTCGCCACTGGATAGCTTCGAGTATGCGCTCGAATCGATGCAGCAATGCCACACGGTTGTTGCCGGTAGCGAAGAAGACCAGGACGGCAAAAAGAAAGGAGAAGAAGAGGAAGAGGAAGAACCTGATTGTGATTAGGATTGGAGTCAAAACTAACCGAATGCTTAATAATCCCTCAGGAGAACCAAGATGAAATTAAAACTATTAGCAACAGTGTTGCTGACTACCGGCCTGTTCTGGGCTGGCAGTAGTGCCGCGGCCGATAAGCCGGTCGGTATTACCCCCAGCATGATGGATGCAAGCGTCATGCATGGTGGGAAATCGGTCAAGATCATGCGCGATCAGAACAACAAGGCCATGGTTAACCCTGCTTTTGCCAAGACGTCACGCCCCTGTCCACCGTTTTGTATTCAGCCTATCGTACTGGCGCCGGGCATAGAAACCCTCGGCGAACGTGAAATCATCGGTTACCTGGTGAAGATGAGCAAGGGTGATAAATCCATCCTGGTGGTCGATTCGCGCACCCCCGACTGGGTGCAGAAAGGTACCATTCCCGGTGCAGTCAACATTCCCTGGACTGCCTTGAATCCGGCGAAAGGCGCCGATCCGATTTCAATCGGAGAAATCATGGAAGACCGGTTTGGCGCGGCTTCGCTTGAGGGATTATGGGACTACAGTAATGCGAAAACCCTGGTCATGTTCTGTAACGGTATGTGGTGCGGTCAGTCACCGAACAACATCAAGAACCTGCTTAAATTCGGCTACCCGGCGCACAAGATCAAGTGGTATCGCGGCGGCATGCAAAACTGGTCGAATCTCGGCCTGACCACTGCCAAGCCGTCAAGCTAACAACGGATAGCTATCATCAGGGGCATGTTATCGATGCAGCGATTGGCCCGCGCAACCGTGGCGCGGGTCGTCAACTTGCACATGTACCTGGTTCTACTCCTGGTGATAGCCATTTCTTCGGCTGAAGCGCCTGCCGGCGATTCGGTGACCATGATTCAAGTGGCGGACCTGCGTGCGGAATCCATGCTCGCGAAACAAAAAGGACTTGTTCTGGTCATAGAGTTTTCGGCTGACGATTGCGCTTATTGCCGTAAACTGGAAGAACTGTTCCTGTTGCCGATGCAACGCAATGCCGAGTACGGTGATAAAATCCTGCTGCGTGCGGTGTCATTGAGCGACTTTGACAGTTTGATCGATTTCAGCGGTCGCTCGGTTACTACTAGCGAATTTGCCGCGCAATATGATGTCTCACTGACTCCAACCCTGGTGTTTTTGAATGCTGACGGCGTGGAAATGAGTGAAAAGCTGGTGGGTATCTGGTCTGAGGACTTCTTTGGCGGTTTCATCGATAATCGCATCGATGAAGCGCGGGATAAACTCTAGATTTAAAACCCGCCTGATTGCGGAGTAGATATGCGGGTAATCACAACAGCGTTGGCAATTTTGTTATGTTCCCCGGGAACAGTGCAGGCCAATGAAAATGTCGACGCCTTACTGGCCGGAACGGAGTCTCCGCATGGCGTTGTGTTTGAAATCGTTGAGGCCGATGAGACTGCGCTCGAGGACTTGTTGCCCCAGGTGCGTAATGCAATCAAAAAGATTCGCGCCAGATTCCCCGACACCGAGTTTGCGGTGGTTTCGCATGGCAGGGAAGAGTTCGCATTGCAGACGCAATACCAGGGTGAACATGCCGATATTCATCAACAGGTGCAGGCACTGGTGGCCGCTGATGTGCCGGTACATGTCTGCGAGACTCATGCGGGCTGGTATGGTGTCACTGCCGAAGACTTTCCGGACTATGTCAACGTGGCGCCAACCGGTCCCGGCCAGGTTCGACTCTACGAAGAGTTGGGCTACGAATTAATAGTGGTTGACTAATCAACTCAGGATTCAGATATGCCGTATTACCTGTTCAAAATCAGTTCCAGCGATAAACTCGACCTGGTCAAGGATCTCGAACTGCTGGAAGTATTCGATGCTTTCCGTGACGCCAAAACACAGGCCAAGAAGTTACGCGCCCAGCAAACCGGCGACGGGCCCGGTTTCAAAGTCATGTTTGCCGACAACCAGTTGTCAGCCGAGGAGCAATTGCTCGAAAAACGTGACAAGCCCGTACTGATGGAGCATGAGCGTTAGCGCTATGCGAATTCCAGGCATCCTGATGCTCGTGTTTTACCTCGGTCAGGCGGTCGCGGTCGAACCCGATTTTGAGCGCGAGGTAAGACTGGCCGACGAAATCATCGATGTCATTCTGGACGGTGAGCCGGAGTGGCTCGAGGCGGATGGACGCGAGTTTTTGAGTATCTATACCGAGGCGGAGGATTCCGCAGTAGCTGTGCTGATTCTGCATGGTCGCGGGTTTCATCCCGATTGGGCCGATACTGTAAATCCGTTGCGGGTGGGCCTGGTCGAACGTGGCTACAGTACCTTGTCGCTACAAATGCCGGTGCTCGCCAAGGACGCTAAATACTACGATTATGTGCCGATTTTTCCCTATGCGCATGCGCGTATTGAAGCCGGCATCCGTTTTTTACGTGATAACGGTCACTGGAGGGTCGTGTTGCTGGCGCACAGTTGTGGCGTGCACATGGCGATGGACTGGATCAGAACGAAAAATGACAGGAACATCGATGCGTTTATCGGCCTCGGTATGGGAGCCACCGATTATCGGCAACCCATGCACCAGGCCTTTCCGCTCGACTGGATGCATATACCGGTACTCGACTTGTACGGTGCAGAGGATTATCCCGCGGTAATTCGTCTGGCACCCGGTCGTAAGGCGATGATGGACAAGACCGGCCAGGAGAAATCTCGACAAATGGTCCTGCCCGGCGCGGACCATTACTTTACCGACCAGGGCGACCCCCTGGTCAGCGCGGTCGCCGACTGGCTCGATCAACTGGAGTAAGTATGCATGGTTCGCTTGCTCTTCAGGGTAAGGCCTCAATGGTTCTTACTTAACCCGGTCATCCCCGCCCTTTAACAAACTTATCATCACCTGTATATCTGTCATCCCCGCGCAAGCGGCCCCCCAGCGCACGCTGGGTTGACGTATCGGGATCTTGCAATGGTGGCGCGTTATTAGATCCCCGCTTACGCGGGTATGACTTCAATAGGATATGGGGATGACTTCAATAGGATATGGGGATGACTTCAATAGGATATGGGGATGACTTCAATAGGATATGGGAATGACTTGAATTGTGTTAATGAAGTGACATCAGGGTAAGGCCTTGCTGTCTGATCCTGGCTGCGCTCTGGATTGCCAGATTTCTCGAACAGGTTCCGCTGGAGCTACCGTTTTTAATGGACTACGACGGTAAAGTCTCAACAGACTGGAAGATCTACGTGTATCCTTCCAGCTATCTGGTCGATCACCAGGGAATAATTCGCTACGCTTACCTGGGAGCACTCGAATGGGATTCAACGGAAATTATAAAGATAATTCGGAGCCTGTGAAACAGGCTTTGACGCACCCCTATACGCGACTTACTCCCGATCATGTGATAGCCGCGGTCGAATCGACCGGTCGGCTCAGCGATGCCCGCATACTGGCATTGAATAGCTATGAAAACCGCGTCTACCAGGTGGGCATCGAAGATGAAGATCCGGTAATCGTCAAATTTTATCGGCCTGATCGCTGGAGTAAACAGCAAATAGACGAGGAGCACCGCTTCACCCAGTTCCTCTTCGATGCCGACATCCCGGTGGTGCCGCCATTGATTATCAACGCTGGGGACGACTATCCGACCCTGGCAATGCATGATGATTTTATGTTTTCGATTTATCCGCGCCAGGGTGGTCGCGCACCCGAGCTCGATAATCTCGATCATTTGCACCTGCTGGGTCGCTTCATCGGGCGCATCCATGCTGCCGGGCAGGGGTTTCGCTTTGAGCACCGCGTTAAACTGTCGGTCGATCAGGCAGGCAAGAATGTTGATTATCTGCTCGAGGCCGGGTTTATCCCGCACGATCTCGAAGCAGCCTACCTTGCTATCAGCGGCGAAATCATGGCTGCCGTAAATGCCCGGCGTCCCGATGCGGACATATACCGGCAAATCAGCCTGCATGGTGATTGCCACAGCGGTAACGTGTTGTGGCGCGATGATTGTCCGCATTTCGTCGACTTCGACGACGCCATATCCGGTCCCGCAATTCAGGATTTGTGGATGCTGCTATCGGGTGATACCAACAACCAGCAACGCCAGTTAATGGAAATTATCGAAGGTTATGAAATGTTTTACGAGTTCGATCTGGGCGAACTCAAATTGATCGAACCGTTGCGAGCGATGCGGGTATTGTACTTCAATGCCTGGCTGGCGCGACGCTGGGATGATCCCGCGTTTCCGCTTGCGTTTCCGTGGTTTAACAGCCCGCGCTACTGGTCGGAATACATCCTCGAACTGAAGGAAACTCTGACTGGATTGCAGCAAGCGCCAATAACAATGCCCGACGTATAACAGGCAGGCAAAAAAAGAGGCCCCCGAAGGGGCCCGCAAATATTGCGCGATTAAATCGTAAATTAACGTCAGTCGTGCTTATCCGTTCGCATTTAACGATTGGATCGGAGTCCGCTAGCAGTAAGCTGACACCCACATGACCCAGCTACTTAACCAAAAGTTCTCAAATTAATTATGAGTAATGTGAATTAATTCACAAATAAAATGAGATATTGTTACGTTACCCGTCGAAGTATCCTCTCAATTAACGCGTAAAACATCACCCAAATGGGTTAAATTGGACTGCCTATGGCATTTTTGCGGATCAATATTTCAGCTTAGGATTAAGCTTGTCTAACGATGCAATCAACCTGTAATTTTGACCAGTCACTGTTCGATCTGATCGCTCGCAATCTGGATCGGCATGAAATCACTTTGCTGGATCACCGTGAACGCACACATGCGGCGGTCGCGTTTACCCTGGTCGACTGTAGCGAGCCGGCAAATCTGGCCAATATTCCGTTTCTGGAGGAAACGCGTCAGGAAGCGGCTTACATCCTGACAACCCGGGCACCCAGGCTTTCCAGTCATGCCGGACAACGTGCGTATCCGGGCGGACGGATAGATCCTGGTGAAACCGTCGAACAGGCCGCGTTGCGCGAGCTCGAGGAAGAAGTCGGCTTAAAACTGGATTCAAGCAGTGTGCTCGGTCGGCTCGACGATTACGCAACACGTTCAGGTTACGTTATTACACCGGTCGTGGTCTGGGGTGGCAGCAATGTCGAGTTGACGCCTAATCCCGGCGAAGTGGATCTAATCCACCGTATACCACTCAAGGAACTCATGCGTGATGACGCACCTATACTCGAAACAATCGATGAGAGTGAGCACCCGGTGCTGAAAATGCCGCTCGGCGACGAATGGTTTGCCGCACCCAGTGCTGCCATCGCGTACCAGTTCCGCGAGGTGGCGCTGCTTGGCAGAAGTACCCGTGTCGCGCATTATGAACAGCCTCATTTTGCATGGAAATGACGTCACCAGGCATCATCCCCGCGGGAAAGCGCGTTACTGTCCACAATAAAAACCGAAGAATCTAAAAAGTTACCTGATTCGAGTAACTTGTATTTGAAATCCTCATGAGGCTCTTGATAATTAGTCAACGCGCCTATCTAACTGCTGTCATGCCGCGGGATGACATCTCAAGTAACGGGAAGACATCTCGAGTAACGGGAAGACATCTCGAGTAAAGAGATCAGATGGTAAAATCAAGAATATTCCGGACAGCAGTGCGCTTTTGCGGCGGTCCGACGTATCGAAACGACAGTGTGGTTGGCGGGCTGCGATTTTTGGTATTCTGATGCTGGCGTGCACGATGAGAACCTTAAATGAACTTTAATACTTTCATAAACAACAATCGTGGCGCGTTCGCGCCCATGTTTGATCCGGTGTTAACCGCGAGCAATACAATGCACATGGATCTGTCGACTTCAAACAACGAGTTCGATGGCCTCGGTGAAGCCGAACTCGATGCGGCGATTTTAAAAAAGCTCGCCGCTGCCGGCGCAATCGCCGGGGTCGGCGGTTACCTCGAAAATCGGGGCATGTACCAGGACACCGATCTATTCCAGGGAGACGGGGAACGTTCGATCCACATCGGCGTCGATGTGTTTATGCCCGCGGGCACGGCAATACATGCGCCCCTTGACGGAGTAGTGCAGAGTTTTGCCAATCGGCAGGTGTCGGGGGATTATGGCCCGGTCATTATTCTGCGCCATCGGCATGATGATTTTGAGTTCCATACCCTTTATGGTCATTTGAGCGAAACTTCGCTGCAAGGCCTACACGATGGCGATGCATTTTCAGCAGGAGACAAGATTGCAGAATTCGGCCCGCGGCCGGTTAACGGCAATTGGCCACCCCACCTGCATTTTCAGTTAATCGAGGATATGCAGGGCTATCGAGGCGACTACCCTGGTGTCGTGCGTCCGGCTGAACTCGAGTTTTTCAAACAGAACTGCCCGGACCCTATGCCACTGATAGTCGGCTGATATCACGGGAAAATATCGGCTACGATCTGCAACCAGACAGAGCCTATGATCAGCATTACAATCGCATAGGGCCAGTTCCAGAAAGCCAGTTTCCAGGCCGGAATACCGTAACGTCCCTGGAATACCAGGGTCGTGCCGGACAGGGGATTCGAGCAGGTGCCGAGATGCCAGGCGAACAGAAAAGTTGCCGCCAGCAGGTTGGGATCCGGATTCAGCGTCATGATCATCGGTGCGAAACTCGATATCAGGATGATCGGGTGAATCCCGCAGAATGCGCACAATATCATGATGCCCAGTACCTCTGCGGCCGTGATGGCATCAAACTGGTTGAAGGGATTCTCGAACACGCCGTGCATGATCAGCGCCGAGATGCCGCCGGCGAGTACACCCGCCGCGAGAAACAGGCAGAGTTCATTGACGATTCTGGGCAAACCCCTGGTCACGTGGGTTTTGAACCGTTGCAGAGATCCCTTGATGCCATGTCGCCGGATGAGCACCGAACCGGTTACCAGTAACGCGCTGATTGCGATCAGCACCAGGATCGGGGTAGTCGGCAGCAGCTGCGACATCCCCACCACGGTGACGATCAAAATGGCGGGAACCATCAGCGCGCTTAGATGAGTGGGGTAGCCGACAAAAGATTCCACGGCTGCGGGATAACGGATGCGAGCTTCGAGATATACGCCGATAAATCCGATTAACATGAATGGAAACCCGGCAACGATGATCCACAACAGGCTTGCATCGTTGACATAGGTCAACACCACCGCCATCGCGGCGAAAAAGGGCGACCAGGTGGACACCCCGCAGAATACCCGGGTAAAGGTCTGGCTGGTGAAGCGGTCCAGTGGGCGCTGGTGATGGATACGATCAGAAATCAGGATCGGCGCCGAAATATTAATGATCGAACTCGAGATGCTGAGCCCCAGCATCGTTTGCAGAAATGCTTTCTTGCCGATCGGCAGTGCTTCTTCCTGCCCGGTTTCGGGGATCACCACCAGGCGCAGGAAACCGACCGCCGCGATCATCGTCATCAAGCCGGTGTTCGCACTGAGCAATGCATTGCTATCGATCACGACTGACTGTCGCCGAGCATAAACGATCATGGCGAGGCCGATCAGTAAAATGAGTGACACCTGGATTTTGAGCACGCGGGAAGTATCGACAAACAACAGCAATGCCGCCAACCAGGCGGCGATACCGGCAAACCATAAGGGGTTCGCGCCGGCATCGAGAAAATTCAGGCCTGTGAGGATGGTGATGATGATCATCAGGAGGATCAGAATCCCGGCTGTTTTTCGACGTATGTGGTCGTCTGTTGCGTTGATTTCAGTTCCAGGATCGATGCTTGAATTGTTGCCAATAGTACTCGAAACATCGGGCAAACTTTAACCATTTTGGCTGGACATCGGATTAGCGCTCTTTATACTGATTTTTGATCCGAGCAACACTGCTGTAATTCCAGGGAAGTTGATGCCATCAGAGCCACTCAATCGAAAGCTGACCGCGATTCTATATACCGATGTCGCTGGATATTCGCGCCTGACTGGTGGGGACGAGGAGGGCACGCACCGCCAGGTCATGGAGGTGCTGGATTACGCCAGTCAGCAGATCGATAATGCAGGCGGCAAGGTCTTGCGCTATGCGGGCGATGCGATCCTGGCTGAGTTTTCCAGCGCGGTCAGTGCCGTTAACACCGCCATCGAGATCCAGCGCGAGATGGCCCGTAAAAACCACCAGGTCGACGACGATAAGAAGGTCCAGATTCGAATTGGCATCAATATCGGTGATGTTATCGAAGACCGCGGCGAAGTATTTGGCGATGGTGTCAATCTTGCCGCCCGGCTTGAGTCGGTGGCACCGGAAGGTGGCCTTTGTATATCGGCATCGGTACTTGAACAAATTCTGGGGAAACAGGATGTCAATTTCCGTGATGATGGCGAAGAGACGTTCAAGAATATCAATCGCCCGGTGCGTGTGTTTCGCTGGGAACCTGAGCAGGAGCAGACGGTGAAATCGACTGGAGCCTCTAAACCTGAATCTGAAAAGCCCTCGATTGCCGTGTTGGCGCTGACCAATATGAGCAACGATCCGGACCAGGACTTTATCGGTGACGGCATCACCGAAGATTTGATCACCGCCTTGTCCAAGATACGCTCGTTCAAGGTTATCTCGCGCGAAAGCACCTTTTCCTACAAGGGTATGGCGATCGATGTGCGCCAGGTGGCGAAAGAGCTTGGCGTCCGCTTCGTGCTGGAAGGCAGCGTGCGCAAGTCAGGCAACCGGGTGCGGGTAACCGTGCAGCTCATCGATGCCGAAACCGGTCACCACGTCTGGGCCGAGCGTTACGATCGCGAGATGGAGGACATCTTCGACCTGCAGGATGAAATGGTACGGGTCATTGCCTCGGCGCTCGAGCCCGAGTTGAATGCCTTCGAGCGCGAGCGGGCGGTTAACAAGCCACCTGATAATCTCGACGCCTGGGAGCTGTATCAAAGGGCATTGTGGTACATGTGGACCTACCAGGATGACAATATTAGGACTGCACTGGAGTTGTTTAAGCAGGCTTCTGCAGCGGATCCTAAATTTGCCCCGGCTTATGCCTACTATGCCTACTGCTGCTATCAGTTCGTGATTTTAGGCAGTGCAGATGACCCGGATGCGTTGCTGCAGGAAGGCTTATCAGCCGCAAAGATGGCGTTGCAGTGCGATGACCGGGATGCGATTTCTTATTTTGCAATCGGTCGCATCCACATGATGCTGGGCGATCATGATGCATCGATTGCGGCACTGCGAAAATCGATCGAGCTTAATCCCTGTTTTGCCCAGGCTTATCATGGTCTGGGGTTTGTGTTATCACTCGCAGGAGAGCTCGAGGAATCCGGATGTACGACTAAACAAGCGGTTGCGATGAGCCCGCGCGACCCGATGCTGTGGGCATTTACCATCGTGCATGCGCTCAACTATATCCTCAGTGAAGATTATGAGGCCGGACTGGAATGGGCCAACCATACCCTGCAGATTCCCAATGCAACCGGGTACTGGTCGCATGCCGTCAAGGCTTCCGCGCTGGCTAATCTCGGACGGGTTGACGAGGCGAAGCAGTCCCTTGCCCAGGCGCAGGAAGCCAAACCCGACCTGTCGATAAAGTTTCTTGAAACAAATCTGCCGACAAAACACGCCGGAGGACTTGATCCCTACCTCGACGGCTTGAGAAAATGCGGTCTGGAATAAGCTTGAAATAACCACGGGGTCTTAAAGCGGGGAGAAAATATGCATCGCGTTACGGTAATTGGACTGGGAGGCATGGGGAGCGCGCTGACCTCCGCCTTGCTTGAAGCGGGTTACCCGGTCACGGTGTGGAATCGAACCGCGGCTAAAGCGGCTCCGCTGGTTGACGCCGGTGCCAGCCAGGCCGATAGTGTTAGTGACGCCATCGCGGCCAGCCCTACGATTATCACTTGCATCAACACGCATACCGACACCGCGGCAATGCTGGCCGGGCACGCAGCAGAAATAGCCGGCAAGCATTTTATCGAACTGACCACCGGCAGTGCCGCAGAAGCCACCGCGTTCCAGCAATTGGTGTATGACAACAATGCAGATTGTGTCGTCGGTGCAATCTGTTCCTACCCGTCCGGTGTTGGCAAGGCAGGCACCTGTATTCTCGTAGCCGGATCGGAAGCCGTATGGCAACAGAACGAGGCAATTATTCGTGCCATGGGCCCCGCAGCGGATTTTATCGGTGAAAACGTGGCCTCGCTGGCCGCGTTGTTTGCAGCCCTGTTCCTGCCCCGCCAGGGATTCATGTTCGGCCTTATTTACGGTGCCCTGATTGCCGAACGAGCCGGCATTTCGGCAGAAGCTTATTTCAAACAGGTGCCGACTACACAAAAAGTAGTCGGCGATTATGTCAAGGTCGCGACCGAGACCATTTGCAGCGGAGACTTTTCCAATCGTGGCGCGTCACTTACTGTCTACGAGGCTGCGATCAGGGATATGATGGTTACCTTTGAACAGTTGAAGGTGCCAGCCGATTTACCGAAACTGATGCACCGGCTGGTTGAGCAGGGCATTGCAGCGGGACAGGGTGACGAAGAATTGCCTTCGCTGATCAAGATATTCCGCGAACAAAGCGGAGGCTAAAACCACGCATAAAAGTCGACTGGGCACTGTCATTGTCGATTAGCAGGCCGCCGCGATTCAATAATAAATTAGTACTAATCGTGCCCCTGGATACCGCGGTCAAGCCGCGGTATGACACTACGAAAAGTGGTCATCCCACGGTATGAAATTATCAAAAGCTGTCATCCCGCGGCTCGACCGCGGGATCCAGCAGGGATGATTGCCGGGTGAAGAACTAATCCTCTTCTTCGCTGCCGCGATGCATTTCGATTTGATGATTGATCTCCTCTTCCGTTAGCAGCCTTTGCATCGCGTTAATGAAGCTGGCTGCTTGCTGATACGAGGTATCGCGAAAGCGAATAATCACCGCCAGCTCATCGGGGTCGAGTGCCAGCTTGAACTGTCCGGCCGGTTTCAAAATCCTGTTGATTTCCGCCCAGTCTGAAATACGGTCGTCGGGGTCTTTGGATAGCGCGCTTTCGATAAACCCTGCAAGCTCTTCATCGATATCGGGGCAGGCGCTGCGGATATCGGGTGGCGTCTGATTGACCTGCATCTTCAATAACTTGGCCAGGGTCGAGGCGCTGAAGGGGCAGCTCGTGGTCAGCATATGAAAGGCCATCACTCCCAGCGCGTAAATATCCGCCCGGCCATCGAGCAGGTCGCCGTTGATAATTTCGGGCGCCAGGTACGAAGGCGTGCCCTCGATATTAACGTCCTTATCCTGTGGCGGGCTGGCGATACCGAAATCGGATAGTTTGATATTGCCGTAGGCATCGATAACGATGTTCGATGGTTTGATATCGCGGTGAACGATGCCGTTGTCGCCATGGTTATGCGCGTATTGCAGGGCACTCGCGACCTGCGAGAGAATTTCACGGGTCTCGGCGATGCCGAATGCGCCCTTTTCCTTCAGAATCTCGGACAGGTCCTGCCCATGCAGTTTTTCCATGACGATGAAGCGGGTGGAGAACTCGTCGATGACTTCGAACACGTTGACGATATTCGGATGGTTCAGGCTGGCAATTGTTCTGGCCTCGCGTTCGAAGCTGTCGCGAAACCTGTCGTTAAAAGCTAGCTTGTACTTCAGCATTTTGATGGCGACTTCACGCTCCAGTTCCGGGTCCCAGGCGTTGAACACGGTAGCCATGTTGCCTTCGCCGAGCTTGCCGCGCAGTTCGTACTTGCCGACGCGATTGATACCACCGTTTTGTGCCATGCGGCTGGTCATCAGCTGCGACATGACCTCGGCGAAGTCGGGGTGCTTTTCAATCAATTCCTTGAAGTGGTCGCGATCGAGATAAAATGCAGTAGTTCTCGTCAGCGCTTCGATGTCGGCCGAGTAGTTCGAGTTGATCAGCAGTGAGATTTCACCGACTACTTCGCCTTTTTTAAGCAGGATCCGCCTTTTCACCTCACCCTGGATATCGGGGATCTGGACCTCCACCTTGCCTTCGAAGATAAAGTAAATGCGTCGGCCCATTTCGCCAGCCTGGATGACCATTTCGCCCTGGTTGAATCTTGCGACCTGGGTGTGGGCGGCAATATCACGGATAATTTCGATATCAAGATCCTGCAGGATCTTGACCCCCGAAAGTATCAATGTGATTTCGTCTGTGTCGATAGACATCCGCTTACCCTGGACAGAAATAGCCGGTATTCATGGCCGGCAGAAGAGGCGCTTGCGCAGTTTCTCGCGCAAACGCTCACATATAGATATGTATTCTAGAACAATCCAGGATTAAGTGGGGACGCGGCGGTCATACCGCCATCGAGGGTATAGCATTGGCCGGTGGCGAATCCGGCTTCGTCGGAGGCGAGCCAGGCTGCAAGACTGGCGATATCACCGGGCTCACCAAAGCGTCCGCCCGGATGGCGTGCCAGTGCGTCTTTTTTTGCTGCCTCTGGATCATTGGCGACCTCGAAGGCGGCATCCGCCATATCGGTCATGATCCAGCCGGGGCTGATCGCATTGCAACGGATAGCGGGACCGTGATCGACGGCAATGGACCGGGTCAATCCCTGCACGAAGGCTTTGGATGCGTTGTATAGGGCAAGACCCGGATCGGCAGTAGACGCTGAAATAGAGCCGATGTTGATAATCGAACCGCCAGTCGTCATGACCGGAATCAGGTCGCGGCACAGCATGAATACGCCTTTTGCATTGACGCCCATCAGCAAATCCCAGTCCTGGTCCGTGGTCTCGACGATGGTTTTCTCGATCTGAACACCGGCGTTGTTAACCAGGATGGCAAGTTCGCCAAATTCGGCAACGACGGCATCGGTTAACTGGTCGACATCCACCTTTGCGGAGACGTCCGTGGTTTGCCAGAGTATATCCGCTGCCAGGCCTTCGGGCCTCGGGCCTCGACCACAGGTCATGACCCGCGCCCCTTCGGCGACAAAACGGTCGACAATGGCGCGGCCGATACCCTGGCGTCCGCCGGTGACCAGCGCGGTCTTGTGTTGCAGTTTGTTCATAAACTCATCTGCTGGACCTGGGCGCTCAAGCCCCCGTCCAGCACCCAGAGTTGTCCCGAAGCGTAACGGGCTTCATCGGATGCAAGCCAGTTGACCAGGTTGGCAATGTCTTCAGGGGTGCCATAGGTGCGCGTCGGATGCACATCGCGGACGGCTTTTTTGAGTGATTCGATATCACCGGATTCGCCGAAGAAACTCTGCAGCATCGGGGTATCTACATAACCCGGACAAATCGCGTTGACGCGAATTCCCTCGGGGCCATGATCGCAGGCCATGGCTCGGGTCAGCGCGTGCACCGCGCCTTTCGTGGCACAGTAGGCGGCGAGCCCCGGATCAGCAATGTAACCATCGTAAGAACCGAAGTTGATGATGCTGGCCGCCGCTGATTTTCTGACCAGGGGCAGGGCGTATTTCGAGGTCAGAAACATGCCGGTAACATTGATCGCAAAGATGCGGTTCCATTCTTCGAGCGTGGTGTCTTCGATGGTCTTCTCGATTTCGATCCCGGCCGCGTTAACCAGGATATCGAGTTTGTCCCAGCGTGCGGCAAGCTCGCTGAAAGTGTTCCGGCAGATGTCTTCATCGGTAACATCGTAAGCGATGAATTCGATCCGCTCGGGTAGTTCTGCCGGTGCTGCCAGGTCAGCGGCGATGACCTGTGCTCCCTCGCGCGCAAAGCGTTTGCAGATAGCACTGCCGATACCCCCGGTGCCGCCGGTGACAAAGGCTGTTTTGCCTTCGAGAATGTGGCTCATGTTACCGCCTCGCTGGCACGTTTATAGGCATCGAGCATGAGTCCGTGAAAATGGTGCACCGCGTGTTCGCTGGCACCGCTGCCGGCGACGTTCACCATGTAGCGTCCGGAATTGAACGCAGGCGTATTCATGCCGCGCTGCACGCTTTCGACCAGGGCGATATCCTCGGGCTGCAGCACTTCATCGATGAAGCGCAGCGCTTCTTTTTCAGTTTCGTCCGGCTCGGCGGTTTCAAAGAAGAAATCAAATTCCTCCCAGGTTTCTTCTGCATTGATGGGGTAAAAACGCCACACCATGAAATTACCGCGACCGGGGTAACGCATCAGGGTTATGTTGGGCCATAGAAACCAGACCGCGTGATCGGTTACGGTCGCAT
>JBATHL010000267.1:0-1590 GCA_049666745.1 Gammaproteobacteria bacterium | reverse complement strand
GGCTCGCAGTATACTTCCGGTTTGCAGCAGAACAAGACATTCCCAACCGACAAGATTTACTTCCGAGAACGGCCAGAACTTGCCGTTCAATGGCGTTGTTTGTAGGGCGACTTTGCCGCAATAGTTGCCATTCCCTAACTTCCTTGAAAATACAGGAATGCAACATCGTCGAGAAGTGCCCTGTCTGAAATCAGTGTCTCGATTTGCTGGCCCAAACCCTGTCATTAATCATTACAACAAAGCCTGGCTATAGGCTGTTTGGTATTCTGTTATTGCATGGCTGGTATGATACCACTCGATTCCAGAAACTCTTGCGAAACATCCGCATTTTTACGCCCGGCAATTGCGTAATAATACAGAGGTTCGCCTTCAATAGAGAGTCGATGCCTGTATCGCTCGATGTGATAGACATGAATAAACTCTGAGAAAATCAGTTCACGGATCATTGATGAAAATCCAGTCTTATCGCTTTTATGAAAAAATGTTTCCTTGATGTTAAATGCCACCCATCCCTGAGTACTAATAATATTGAATGCCTCAATGAAAGCATTGGTCGGAATATCTCCGAACCCCAGGGCAGCAACAGTAACCAGGGTGTCACATTGCCATGATGCAATATCTTCTTTCTTTTCTTCATCAAGAGTTGTGAAATCCTCGATATAATATGCATCATACAAACCTGGTCTATCACGGACAGTGGCTTCATAAGCCTCCGGGATTATGTCCACTCCTATCAAACGTGATACACCATGTTTTTTTAACTCCTCACCCATCATCCCGTTTCCTGCACCTAAATCTAATACACGTAATTCAGTGAAACTGTCCTGAGATTGTCTTACAGCGGATTCGAGAATAGTCGCTACTTTTACTGGAGATGTGCATTTCAAGCGGTCATAAAATACCTGCTCATACAGACCTTGTACTTGATAAATCTCGTCATAATCGTGAAATCTGATTTTCCGTTGACCACCTGAGCCTTGCAGATAGAAATAGGATTCATCCTGATCGAGTTTGTCTACCCCGGATTTCGGAAATTGTATTCTGTGTCTTTTCGTCATAATTATCTCATCTCAATTAATGATTTTGGCCTGACAGGCATGGCAAAACCACTATTATACGCAGATTCCTTGAGTACCGTTGGCGAATCCAACACACTCTATTAATGCTGAACCTCTCCAGCGTTTCCAAACGCTATAAAGACACCATAGCCTTGGCGCCGACCGATCTCCAGGTTCCAGCAGGCGAGACCACGGTGCTTATCGGACCTAGCGGCTGTGGAAAATCTACACTGCTACGTTTGATGGTTGGCCTCATTCAGCCGAACACCGGCAACATTACCCTGGGAGGGACAAAATTAGAACCAACAAACCTTCTCGAACTGCGGCAGCGCATGGGCTATGTCATCCAGGAGGGAGGCCTGTTTCCACATCTTACGGTACGTGACAATGTGACCGTGATGGCGTGCTATCTGCGGCGCGATGCCGACTGGATTGCACACCGGCTTGTCGATCTGGCTCAACTGGTACGTCTGCCCCTGAATCTGATGAGCCGTTTTCCCGCAGAGCTTTCCGGCGGGCAGCGCCAGCGCGT
>JBATHL010000266.1:0-4301 GCA_049666745.1 Gammaproteobacteria bacterium | reverse complement strand
AGCTTAGTCAGTTAACAGGGTCAGACTGAGTGCCGGCCAGTAGGTAATGATCAATACCGCAATCAGTAGCACCACGAAAAATGGAATGGTAGCCAGGTAAAGCGTCATTACCGGCTTTTCAAAACGGTAGCTGGCGATGAACAGGTTCATCCCTACCGGTGGCGTGAAATAACCTAGCTGCATATTGGCGAGGAAGATTATGCCGAGGTGAACCGGGTGGATGCCGTAACCCACAGCGATCGGCAAAATAATGGGCACGATGATGACAATTGCCGAGAAAATATCGAGCATCATACCCAGTGCCAGCAGAAACAGGTTCAGCAGTATCAAAAAAGTCAGTTTTTCATCGATATGCGACTGGATAAAGGCGAACATCCGTGTCGGCACCTCGGCATCGATCAGGTAGTTGGTCGAGGCCAGCGAGACGCCGATGATAATCATAATACCGCCCACCAGCATCATCGCATCGCGCATGATGTCAGGTAGTTCAGAGATTTTTATCTCCCGGATAATTAATACTTCGACCACCAGCACGTAAACCGCAGTTACCGCGGCGGCCTCGGAAACTGCGAAGTAACCACCATAGATGCCTCCCAGAACCAGAAACGGCAGGGGTATTTCCCATTTTGCAGCGAGAATTGCAGCGACTGCGGCCTGCGAGTCAAAGGCTTCGCGCCGGCTTCTATCCCTGGGTTGCAGCATCGCGTACAAAGACAGCATCACCAGCATCAGCAGGCCGGGAAAAATTCCGGCCAGAAACAGATCACTGATACTAACCGGTTGATCGAGATCCATTTGCTGGGCTACGACGCCATATAGAATCAGGGGTAACGAGGGCGCAAACAGGAGACCCAGGCTGCCGGAGCTGGTCAGTAAACCCAGGTTGAAGTTTTCCAGGTAACCGGCCTGCTTCAACGCCGGGTAAAGCAATCCTCCCAGCGCGACGATGGTGATTCCCGAAGCGCCGGTAAAAGCGGTAAACAATGCACAGGCAAAAATGGCCACGATCGCCAGACCACCCGGCACCCAACCAAGCAGGCTATTGGTCAGATCTACCAGGCGCGTGGAAGCATTTCCCTCACCCAGTAAATATCCAGCAAAAGTGAACAATGGAATCGCCAGCAGTACCGGCATTTCAGCCAGCCGGTAAACCTCGATGCTGATAACCGACAGATCGACTTCCTGGCTATAGAAGCCGATCATCGCACTCAGTGCAATAACCACAAACAATGGCGTGCGCAGGATTGCCAGCAGTAACAAAAGTGGCGCCGCAAGACTCATCTCGCCGCCCTCTGCGCAACCTTGATATGCCGCAGATACAGTTGCGCCCAGCAAACCGACATGATCAGGTAACGCAGACCGATTAACGCGAATGTGAGCGGGATGATAACTTCCAGCAGCCAGGCGGGAATACCCGCAAATGAGGTTACCCCATCGGCATAGTCCATCTGGATCCATTTAAAACCGTACCAGGCGACTACCAGGCAGGTCCACGCGCTGACTTGCCCGATTATCGACTGGATCAGGCGATGGGTATTACGGCTGAACAACTTTGACAGTAGATCAATGCGGATATGCCGGTTGTTACGCGTTGCCACCGTCGCGCCGATCAAACCCAACCAGAGCACCAGCACCCGGAGTAGCGGGTCGATCCAGACAAACCCTGAATCAAGGAGGTTGCGCAGTAAAATTTGCGTACCGGCGAGTACGATCATCGCACTCAGCAACAGGACCAGCAGCGCATCTTCTGCGCGGTGTAGCCGTTTTGCCCAGGTTCGCATCAATTACTGGTTGTCGCGGAAACTTTGCAGATATTCCCTGGCCTGACTGACAATTTCTGGAGAAATTGTACCCGACGCGGCCATCTCATCAATGGCGCCATCCGCGATCGACTTCCAGCGCTCGGCCTCACCCGGGTTAGGCGAGACGAAAGTGATTCCGTGCTTTTTCAGCGCTGCTATTGCGGCCAGGTCATCGCTGCGATTAAGCACGTCCAGACGCGCGAACACCTTGCCTACCTCTTCACGGACAACCGCCTGGTCTGCGGCGGATAGCTTGTCAAACGCCTTTTTCTGGACCGCTAGCACTCCGATCAGGTACGAAATCGGGGTCTCTGTCATAAACGACGCACTGGTATGCCATTGAAAGGCAATAGCCCCGGTTGGGTTGACTGCAACAGTTTCGATTAACCCCGTTTGCAAGCCGGTAAAAATATCTGATATGGGTAAGGCAACCGGTGTAATCCCGAGCGCCCTGAAAACAATCTGCCCCACCTGATCACCTTCGGGGATCCATACCTTGCTTGCCCGAATCGACTCCAGATCCTGCATCGGTTTCTTGGACAGAATCCTGACAAATCCACCGTCGGATATACCTAGTATGACGAAACCGCTGGCCTCCATTTCCTGTCTTATGACCGGGTCCATTTTGGCACGCACATAATCGACCTCGGGTTAGCTATCAAACATCATCGGCAAACCCAGCGCCTGAATGCTCGAATTCACCTGTGCCAGTCCACCCGGGGTAAAGGCACCACCCTGGAGTTGCCCGATCTTTATCTTGCGATGCACGCTCTTATCGTTACCCATCACGCCGCCCGGGTAAAATTTCAGCTTCACCCGACCCTCGGTACGCTGCTCTATCTGTTTGGCGCCCGCTTTCATTTCTTTCATCCAGGTCGTACCGGCAGGTGCCAGGGTCGCTATTTTAAGCCTGGCCGCTCCGACACTGGCGCTAAATGCAAGCGCTATGATTGTCAGGCTTAAAATCTTAATTAGCTTATTCATATGATTGTCTCGATATCGATGATTTGAACCAACAAAACGCGAATAGTTTCGTTTAGAAAAAATCCTCAGATTCCGCCAGCAGTTGCTCGGCTTCAAGCTTTGCCAGGGTATTGCTCAAGGTATACCCGGGATAATCGGCAGGCGCAGCTTCGACTGAAATCAGCAGTGCGTCATGCAACTCCTGGTCAAATACATTTCTAGCATAGTTTTTTGCCATCAGAACGCTGATCATCAGGTTGTGACCCGCGGAAATTTCAATCGCCCGTTCAAAATGGGCTCGCGCCAGCTCCGGTTTACCACCCAGGGCAGCGGGTAACAGTGACTTGATCACCCCGAGATAGACATGCGCACCCCCGCCATCGTAGCCTTCATCGATGACCAGGCAACGCTCGAACAATGCGGTAACCTTTGACAGATCAGCAACCGCATTCCAGTCCGAGGCATTGACCTGGATCCAGCTCGCCCAGGCCGAGGCAAAGCTATACAACGCTTTCAGCTCACTTTTCCCAGTACCCGCCAGGCTTGCCTCGAATTGATCCAGTTTGCTATCGGCAGCATCACAGACCTCGATGTCGTCGATACAAAGCGCCCGGCGCGCGTAGGACAGCGACTTGCTTGCCAGGCGCTGGGCGCGCGGCTCGTCTTCGATAAAGGCCGCGGTATAAGAACCATAGAGCCTGGCTCCCGCCAGCAACAAATTCTGGTTTTCTGGATCGCCCTCGATCAAACCGTCGATCATCAACAGGTAGGCAGGCGCACCGTCGCGAACCGTGGCAGGGTCATCCTGATTCGATATTGCCAGCGAGATGTTATCGGCCATCTGCGAGGTCGCCGAGCTGACCAGGCTAGCACAGCCCGTTAGTACTGAAATAGTCAGCAAAATCCCTAATAGTCTTAACATCAGGTTTGATCCACGTGGGCTTTCACCCGTTTGTTTGTCATATCGGAATAACCGTAAGCTTCTACTTTAGTCAACATATCCCAGAATTGCTTAACCCACTGCTGGTCATCCCTTCGCCCGGAGAGTTTCAGCACGGCATCCGCATCGAGCCAGTAATGTTGCTCCTCATCTGCTGGCGTCGCCATCTGCGCAAGCCACCGGGCCGCCGAACCGGCTTCGTCTTCACGGATAGAGAAAGCCCGCATATTGTCACTATCCTGCAACGAAAGCTCGCCATCCGCGGCAATTAAAATATACATCAGAAATCGACTCGATCAGAATTCCGGCAATGTTAACTTAAATTAAATTTCCGCAACAAAATAATTGTCCCAACGCTGATCCAGAATCCGGATTCCCTCGCTTATCGATACCGCGCCAAGTCGTCCGGCTGACGTTTCTACCAGTCCCAGGGCGAGCAACTTATCCAGTGCATCGTCTATCTCGAAATCGATGGCACAATTCCAGCGCGAATCGAACCAGCGCTCGATTTCCTGGTCCAGCTCTGCTTTGCTGAGTGCTGCTTCGCTGGTCAGCAGAAAGTAATACGCAAGAATAGCTTCCTTGGATTCCTCCTC
>JBATHL010000265.1:0-4349 GCA_049666745.1 Gammaproteobacteria bacterium | reverse complement strand
ACGCAATGAGTGAACCAATCTCGACCGGGTCGGAGTGGACCTTCGAGTTGATCGAGCAGTATCACGCCGAAATTGCAGCGCTCGCCGAAGAGTTCGGGCTCGACACTTATCCCAACCAGATCGAATTGATCACCGCCGAGCAAATGCTCGATGCCTACGCCAGCATCGGCATGCCGATTGGTTATAGTCACTGGTCGTTTGGCAAGCATTTCATTCGCAACGAGCAACAGTATCGACGGGGTCATATGGGGCTCGCTTACGAAATCGTGATTAATTCAAACCCCTGTATTGCGTATTTGATGGAAGAAAATACGATGATGATGCAGGCGCTGGTGATCGCGCACGCCTGTTTTGGCCATAATTCATTTTTCAAGGGAAACTACCTGTTTCAGGCCTGGACCGATGCCGAAGCGATCATCGACTACCTGGTATTTGCCAAGCGTTACATCAGTGAATGCGAGGAGCGTTATGGTATCGAAGAGGTAGAGAATCTGCTCGATTCCTGTCATGCGCTGCAAAATCATGGCGTTGATCGCTACAAGCGACCCAGCCCGATTTCGATGCGCGAGGAACAGGAGCGCATGAAGGAGCGGGAGGCTTACCTGCAAACTCAGGTCAATGATTTGTGGCACAAAACCGTGCCGCAGAAAGAGGCTGCGAAGAAAGCCGACTCAGAGCCCAATTTCCCGCCAGAACCAGAGGAAAATATTCTCTATTTCATCGAAAAGAATGCACCTTTACTGGAACCCTGGCAACGCGAAGTGGTGCGCATCGTGCGCAAAATAGGGCAGTATTTCTATCCTCAGCGTCAAACCCAGGTGATGAACGAGGGCTGGGCCTGTTTCTGGCATTATCACCTGATGAATGCGCTGTATGACCGCGGCAAGGTTACCGATGGTTTTATCCTCGAGTTCATTCAAAGCCATACCAACGTGGTAGCGCAACCGGAATTTGATAGTGATTATTTCAGTGGCATCAATCCCTATGCGCTTGGCTACGCGATGATGACCGATATCAAGCGAATTTGTATCGATCCGGATGAGGAGGACCGCAGGTGGTTTCCCGATATTGCCGGTTCGGACTGGCAACAAACACTCGATTTTGCGATGCGCAATTTCAAGGATGAGAGTTTTATCTCGCAGTACCTGTCACCGCGGCTGATTCGTGAGTTCAAGTTATTTTCGATTCTCGATGACGATCAGCAAAACGAACTTGAAGTAACATCGATTCATAACGATGCCGGTTATCAGCACATCCGACAGGCGCTATCCAACCAGTACAACCTGAGCATGAACGAGCCCAACATCCAGGTCTTCAATGTCGATATCAGGGGTGATCGCGCGCTCACTTTGCGACACATTCCGCAAAATGGTATTCCCCTGGCGAATACCAGCGAACAGGTGTTGAAGCATTTACGTCGTCTATGGGGATTTGCGGTTAAGCTGGAAACGCTCGATGCCGAGGGCAAGGTAACAAAAACCGAGGAATGTGTTGCCTGATGCGGCTTAACCGCCCTTGATCGGGGGGAGTAATACGACGTCGTCGCCGGCTTGT
Organism: Gammaproteobacteria bacterium; assembly: GCA_049666745.1. GTDB lineage: Bacteria > Pseudomonadota > Gammaproteobacteria. The sequence goes on along the minus strand of JBATHL010000265.1, from coordinate 2,795 downwards.
ATCCTGGTATCAGCGTAAGCCTCTCGCGGAACTTTTTCATCGTTTACGATAACCAGGTAAGGTTTATCGGCCGGTATCGGCACACGCTGCAACAAGGCTTCCAGGCTGGCGCCTTCGTCGACGCCAATTTTGCATTTATTGAAGGAACTGCCGGCGGGCAGGAAGTGACGTAGCCCGCCAAACAGGGTAACCGAAATTTCCATGCAAAATGAAGCCGGCAGCGTTGGCTTTAATTCAGACCGAGTCGAGCCAGCGTAGCGGCGGTGGGCACGCCTTCCGCGTCCCAGCCGCTTAGCTCGTAATACTCGGGCAGCATTTCATCCAGCCGGCAAACCAGGCCCTTGCCGGTACCGACGTCGGCGGGCTCTTCAAGAATACGTTTGGGCAGGGTATCGTCTTTTTTGCTGAGTCCTGCACGCAGGTTGAAAAGTTTTTCCAGGGTCCAGATGCGCTCGCCGGTTTCACGCATACGCTCTTCTCCACTCCAGTCACCATCGCAGGCCGCATCGACCAGTTCGCGATAATCTTCCACACCCCAGCCACAACCTCCGGGGAATAGACACAGGCCGCTCGAGTCAAGAAACGCGACGACGTGCTGGCTATCGCGAACGATCTCGGCTTTACCCGCGATTTCGGTCGTTTCAAAATCATGTTCATATGGATCGGCGCGCAAATGGCAGGCACCCCGGTTGCTGGTAGCGTAGGCCAGGCCCATACCCTGCATCGAGCGTCCGTCGTAGGCTGCGAATTCCTGCCCCTTGACCGTCATCGACAGATCCGGATGTCCGTATTTCTCGCACAGGCGTTTTGATCCCATCGCAACATCAGCACCGAAACCTTCGCCCTTGCCGGTAAGCTCAGCAATCTGGCAAAGTGCTTCCGCCGAACCAAACTCCAGCTTGATGCCACCCGTGGTTGTCTCGTCGATAGCGCCGATATCGAACAGCTCCATCGCCGCGGCGATCGTACCACCCATGGAAATTGGGTCCATGCCGTACTCGTTACAGATAAAGCCGGCGAAGGTTGCCGCGTCGATGTCATCGACACCGCACGCGGAACCGAGTGCATAAGCGGATTCGTACTCGAGTCCCCCCGAGGCACCGTGGTACTCAGGGCGGTCTTTAACCGAGAAATGAGTCGGGTCGATTTTGCAGATGCGCCCGCAGCCAATGGTGCAGCCGAAGCAGGCGCCGTTGGTAACAATATTAGTATGGCCGTTCGCATTCGGGGTGTGCATCGCTTCCGGATTCAACTTTTCAGCACCTTCGAAGCTCACGCTGCGGTTGTTACGTGTCGGCAGGCTGCCGAAGCGATTGGTGACATCAATCATTGCCAGTGTGCCATCCCGCGACATGCCGTCACGGTCATCCAGGCGTGAATTGACTTCGTTGACCTTGTCGTAAAACGCTTTCGGATCTTTGTTGCGCACACCTGTCGTGCCGCGCACGGCGATGGTCTTGATTTTCTTGGCACCCATGACTGCGCCGACCCCGGAGCGGCCCGCAGCACGATGTTTGTCATTGACCACGCAGGCATAGCGGCACAGGGTTTCGCCGGCCTGGCCGATGCCGGCAAAGCGCATCAATGGATCAGCGTATTTCTGCGCCAGAATATCTTCGGTTTCCCAGACGGTTTTGCCCCAGATTTCACTTGCGTCGCAGATTTCGACCTTTTCGTCTTCGATGTGCAGGTAAACCGGACGCTCAGATTCGCCCTCGATAATCAGCATGTCGTAGCCGGCCATTTTCAATTCACCGCCGAACTTGCCGCCGGAGTTTGAGCAGGCGATGCCACCGGTCAGGGGTCCCTTGGTGATTACGGTGTAGCGCCCTCCGGTTGATGCCATGGTGCCGGTAAGAGGGCCGGTGGCGAAGATTATCCTGTTTTCTGCAGATAACGCATCCGCGGCCGGGTCCATCTCTTCGTAAAGGTACTTGCTGCCGAGACCGCGTGAACCCAGGTAGGCATCGGCCCATTCCATATTCAGTGGTTCAATTTCGCAGCTACCGTTGCTGAGGTTGACGCGAAGAATCTTATTTTGCCAGGTCATCTGGGCTCCTCCGAGAAATTATTGTGTTCCAGGCATGATTGTATATGCTGCTGGTCTGTTTTTATACATGTTAGCGGCCGTAAAGCGGTCATAAGTCAGGTAAATATTAATGATCAGGGTAATCATCGAACGTGAGATCGTGGAAGGTCTCGAAGAATTCTACGAAACTGCGATTGCAGACTTGCTGGGTGTAATGGCGAATGCGCGCGGATATGTATCGGGAGAGTCGTCAGTCGAAATTCATCGTCCCAATCGATACGTGGTAATAACACGCTGGACCGACGAAGCCGCCTGGAATCACTGGTGTCAGTCCAGCGAACGGCAGGAGCTATTAAATGTTATTCGACCATTCCTGCTCAAGGAGGAAAAGTTTACCCTGCTGAAACAGTTGAGCTTACACCGGGACAAGTGGGACAAATAGATTGCCTGACAAACGTTTACGGACTGTCCGGAATAAAGCACCCCTGCCAGGAAGTAAGGCATAAAAATTAACAGCATGGCTCTGTTTAGTCTCATATCGGCCCGACTTTTACAGCATTCACCGGTTTCCCCTTACAGTGGTTGGTGGCTACCTCGGGAGTAAGTCCGCAAAAGGCGCTCCCAAACGGCAAAATGCGCCGTTTGGCACGTCCGTGTGACCGCTTGGAGCTCGGCGTCCTGCCTCGCTACACTTTTGCGGACTTACTCCCGAGATAGCCTTCGTACGACAGTGATCCTGCAATCAGTTTTTTGTTCATGGCAGTAG
>JBATHL010000264.1:0-13141 GCA_049666745.1 Gammaproteobacteria bacterium | reverse complement strand
CAGCAGCGCTTTACAGCTTTCGTCGCGACTCTTTCAAACACCGGGGAGGATGAGTGATTATGGCTGATGAGCGCAAATCTTACCCGCATACCGAGCAGCATAAGGCGAAAGGTGACTGGAACCCGTTGTGGGAGCAATTCCGCGAACTCGATCCTGACTTTCTCGAAGCCTATCTCGCGTTTCGTAATGTGCCACAGTCGCAGGGCCCGCTCGAACAGAAGTACAAGGAATTGATCCTGATCGCGATTAATGCCGCCACCACGCATCTATACGGGCCCGGCGTGCGTCGCCATATCCAGAATGCCCTCAAGGCAGGCGCCAGTATGGAAGAGATTCTCGAAACAATTCAATTGACCACGGTAATGGGAATCCATTCCTGTAACCTGGCGATTCCGATTTTGCTGGAAGAAGTTTCGAAATTCCAGGAATAGGATTAATATCGACCGTTATTTACAGCCGGTAACAGCCGGTTAAACCGAAGCAGAAGGTGAGCAAAATGAAATTTCAGTTGGCAATCAATTTAGAGCGTATGGACGACGGCTTGGACATGAACGATGTTGCGCGACATACCCTGGAAATGGTGCAGATGGCCGATCAGGCCGGGTTCGGTGTGGCCTGGGCAGCCGAGCATCATGCACTGGAGATGACGATTGCACCCAATCCGTTCCAGATTTTAACCTGGTGGGCTGGTCATACCGATAATATTCGCCTCGGTACCGCAGTTGCGGTGGCGGCCTACTGGCACCCAATCAACCTGGCCGGAGAAGCCGCGTTCACCGATCTGATCAGTGGCGGACGGCTTGAGTTCGGCCTCGGTTCAGGCGCTTACCAGCGCGAGTTTGATCGTATGCATGCCGGCCTCAAGCAATCGGACGCCTATAAGTACATGCAGGAAATGCTGCCCGCGTTAAAGGCATTGTGGGCAGGTGACTATGAACATAATGGCGAGTTCTGGACTTTTCCGACCTCGACCTCGGTGCCGAAACCGGTGCAAAAACCGCATCCGCCGATATGGGTCGCGGCCAGGTCGCCGATAACCTTCGACTACGCGGTGAAGAATAATTGTCACGTCATGTCATGGCCGTTGACGCGACCATTTGCCGAGGCGGAGCTGTACAAATCTCAGCTCGATGAAGCGATCGCTGCATACCCCGGTGCCGATCGGCCGAGATTTGCAATGATGCGCCACACCGCGCTCTATGAAGATGGGGCTGGTCGTGACACCGCGATCAGGGCGATTCAGTCAGTGCTGGGTCAGTTCGAAAACCTGTTCCGTAACCTGGGCGATGTCAACAATGGTTTTCCGAAACAGATCCCGCTCGACGAATTAACCGATCGCGAGCAGTACAACGCGGATATGCTGGAAGAAAACCTGATGTTCGGTTCTCCTGACGATGTGATCGCCAAGCTCAAGCGCTACGAAGCGCTTGGCGTTGACGATTTTATCTACTACGCCAGCATGGGGCTGGGGCAAAAGGAACAGAAGCGTTCACTGGAACTATTCTGCAAAGAGGTGTTACCGGCTTTCGCGTGATGGCTGCTCGAGTTTGCCTGTGTTCCAGCTGACTATCCGTGCTCAACCGGCCAGCATCGGCACTGCCACCGCGGCCACGATACCGAGAATAAATATGACCGGTATCACCGATCCAAGAATTATTACCCCTATCGTATTTTTCACCGGGGCAGGACCATAGTTATTTGAACCGTCGGTACCGCCGAAGGCGAGCAGGTAAATAATGAAGATCAGGTTTACCAATGGAACGAAGAGTAACAGCATCCACCAACCAGAGCGGCCGAGGTCGTTCAATCTCCGCTTCCCCCACATAACGGCGATAATAAGTGCCGCAATGTTGGCAATGACGTAGATGATACCGAATGCCGAGCTCATATCAGTAGCCGACGCGAGACCGGCAAATCCTCCTGCCAGCGGAATCATTCCTGCGAATAAAATCAGGTTAGCGCCGGCATTGTAAGCCAGATAGCGCATACGTCCGATTCGACCACTCAAGGAAAAAATTTTCGGCTGATAAAGATCATCCTGCCCGGTATCCAGCGCTGCATCGGGTGCACTATACGGATTTGCATCGTCCGCTAGAATGGCTTCGCTCATGTGAATTCTCCTGTTTTATTTAACTCCAGTTATTTAATATAGGTGAACACAGCGACTTAGCAACGATTAAAACCCAACTGACGGGTCCAGGCATATGGCATCGATTCCGATGAAAACGCAGAATTCATTGTTTTTGAAGACCCTGCGATCGATAAAGGATAAACCCTATGAGCAGGGATTCTCGCTGCCGGGCGCTTTTTATACCGATCCTGGCTGGATGCAAACCGAGCGCGATGAACTGTTTGCCAGGGACTGGTTTTGTGTCGGACGGGTCGAAGAGGTCAGCCAACCAGGCGATTACTTTGCTTTCGATCACGTCGGCGAACCGATCCTGGTAGTCCATGGACGGGACGGCGAGATCCGGGCGCTGTCCAATGTTTGCCGTCATCGCGGCACTGTCCTCGCCGAGGGCAGCGGTAATGCGAGGAAGTTTTTGTGCCCTTACCATCACTGGGCCTATGACACCACCGGGCAACTGGTGAATGCACCGCATCTGGATTCGCACGGGGTGTTTAACCTGCAGCAATGCCGACTGCCTGAACTGAAGTGCGAATTCTGGCGGGGCTTCATTTTTGTCAATTTGAACCCGCGTGCGGCGAGCCTGAAAAAGCAGCTCGCGCCCCTCGATGCGGTGATCAATGACTATCACCTGGAACAAATGTCGTTGCGCTACCTGGCCGAAGAGACCTGGGATACAAACTGGAAATGCCTGCTGGAAAACTTCATGGAAGGGTATCACCTGACACCCTTGCATAAAGACACTTTGCACAAGGTCAATCCGAGCCGGCTTTGCAGTCATCTGCAACCCGGTAAACGCCATTTCGGCTATAGCGTCGGCTTTACCACGCGCCTGCCGGATGACCGAATCGGTCATCCCGACTTAAGCGCTGAACAAATGGACACTTGCGTCATGTTTGCGGTTCCGCCCGGGCTTACGGTCGGGGTTGGCAGCGACTACAGCTCGTTTTTGTGCATTCGTCCTGAATCGACCGGCCGGGTCAGGGTGAAAATGGGGCTGATCTTTTATGGTGAAGACTGGTCACAGCAGGATGTCGATAATGCGGTAAAACTGTTTCAACACACCATGGCCGAAGACAAGCAGGTTTTAATCAGGGTGCAGCAGGGGCTGGGATCTCGTTTTCACGAACCCGGTCCGTTGGCAGCGCGCGATCTTGAAGGTACTATCTGGGATTTTTATCAGTATCTTAGTCGCAGCCTCACCCCGGCAAAGCGATCAACTAAAGCACCAGATTGAAGTCCAGGAGATTCCATGAGCAACCCGACCCCACAACTTGTTTCCAAAGACTGTAACGAAGAAGAATGGCAGCTTCGAGTTCAGCTTGCAGCCTGTTACCGGGCTTTCGTGCACTACGGCTGGACCGATTCGATATTTACCCATTTGAGTGCCAGGGTTCCGGGTCATCCGCAGCAATACCTGATCAATCCCTACGGATTGTTGTTCCATGAAATTTGCGCCAGCAACCTGATCAAGGTCGATTTCGATGGCAACGTGATTGACGGTGACTATCCCTACAACGAGGCGGGGCATGCTATTCATACCGCGATGCTGAAGGCGCGACCCGATATCAACGTGGCCCTGCACAGTCACACCCGCGCGGGCATGGCGGTTTCGTGCATGGAATGCGGTCTGTTACCCCTGACCCAGCAAGCTAACGAGATTCGCGACATGCTTTGCTATCACGCCTACGGCATCGCGCGTATGGATAGCGAAGAGTGCGAGCGACTGGGTGCAGACATGGCCGATAGCTGGATCATGGTTATGCAAAACCATGGCTTGCTGACGGTTGGTCGCAGCGTCGCCGAAGCATTTTATTATCTCTACACGGTCGAGAACGCCTGCAAGGTGCAGGTCGATGTACTGGCTTCAGGTACGGAAATGGTGACTCCCGCTGCCGAGATCGTCGATGAGCTGGCGACTGAGGGCAAGGCGCGCGCCAGCGAAACGCCTGATCATGTCAACATGGCCTGGGACGCGGTGCTTCGTTTACTCGAAGCTAAAGATCCTTCCTATAAAAACTGACTGAATCCAGCAGCGCCTTAACGGCTCGCCTGTCAAGCGCCGGCAGACCCGGCGTACCACGCGCCAGTCGCTGCAGTTTGTCGCAAAAGAATAGTGTACCGGCTTACTGTATTACTCCAGTAGTTTTCTGAGCTCGGCGACCTCGGCCTCGAGATCGGTAACCCGCTGCGCGAGCTCAGTCATACTGACCCGTGCCGGGGACTCACTGCCTGCTTCAGACTGCGCCTTTTCAGCATGTGCTTCGATGTCGACAGGACCCGAGAAAAGATGCATATACTCGGCGTCCTTGCGTCCCGGAGTGCGTGGCAGTTGAACCGCCAGGGCATCGCCCTCGCGCTCGATCAAGCCGTCGAGTGCTTCCACCACCGCGGCATTGTCGGCGAATTCATGCAGCCGTCCGCTGCGGGCTTTAAGTTCGCCCGGGGTTTGCGGACCGCGCAGCAGCAACAGGCAAACGATGGCGAATTGCGCCGCGTCGAATTGCAATTCACTGAATGATGTATTGCAAAATCGCTGCGCATATTTTTCCACCCCGCGTTTGAAACCTTCCTCGATCCTGAGTAGATGCTTACTCTCCAGTAAGCGCGCATCATGTTGCACCACGCCCTGCGGCAGCGACATCACCGGGTCACGTGAAGACTTCTGGTTACAGGCGTTGGTCAGCGCGTTAAGCGTTAGCGGATACTGATCCGGCGTGGTGACGGATTTCTCCATCAGGCAGCCGATGATGCGGGTTTCGTTGGCAGATAAATTCAGCGGTAGCATAGGACCTCGATTGAGTTAACTGTTGGTTGCTTTTCGGGCGTAATTCGATAGCAGCAGATCCTGATCATGATATATATATTGGTTCTGTTAACATAGGGGATTGCGGGAAAATCCACCTGGCCCGGTTTGTTGAACTCACCCCTGACATGCATGATAATTTAATTCAGAAATACAATATACCCGGACCGCGCTATACCAGCTATCCAACCGTTCCCTACTGGGATGAAACATCGGTTTCTCCGACCATCTGGAAAGATACGGCTGTGCGGGCATTTGAGGAAAGTAATTCCAGTGAAGGTATCAGTTTATATATTCACCTTCCTTATTGTGAAAGCCTGTGTACGTTTTGTGGATGTCACAAACGAATTACCAAGAGACATAGCGTTGAAAAACCGTATATCGATGCGGTACTGAATGAATGGAAGAGCTACCGGGAGTTGTTCGACGAAACGCCCAGAATTAAGGAACTACACCTCGGTGGCGGTACGCCGACATTCTTTAGTCCGGACCATCTGAAATATTTAATCGAAGGAATCCTGGAACATGCCGCGGTAGCGGAGGGAAATGAGTATGGGTTCGAAGCGCATCCCAACAGTACAACGAGGTCGCATCTCGACGCCTTGTATGACCTCGGCTTTCGCAGATGCAGTTTTGGGGTTCAGGATTACGATCCCCTGGTGCAGAAAACAATTAATCGGATGCAGAGTTTTGCGCAGGTCAGGCAGGTGACGGAATGGGCCAGGGAAACCGGTTTTACCTCGGTAAGTCATGATTTGATCTTCGGTTTACCACATCAAACCCTGGAAAATGTAATCGATACGATCAATAAAACCAACCAGCTGGTTCCGGATAGACTGGCATTCTACAGCTATGCGCACGTGCCCTGGATAAAAGGCACCGGTCAACGTGGATTCAGCGAAGCGGACCTGCCTAAGAATGAAACCAAGAGAGCCTTGTACGAGGCAGGTAAGAAACTGTTTTCGGAGCTGGGGTATGAAGAAATCGGCATGGATCATTTTGCGCTGAAAACCGATTCCCTGTATCAATCATTAATCAGCAGGAAATTACACCGTAACTTTATGGGATACATGGCCAGTAAAACCCGGTTGATGATCGGTTTGGGGATGTCGTCGATTAGTGATTCCTGGTACGCATTTGCGCAAAATGAAAAAACGGTTCCCGAGTACGAAACCCGTGCCAACCAGGGCGAGTTACCGATATTTCGAGGTCATTTACTGACCACAGAAGATCGCATCGTGAGACAGCATATTCTTAATATCATGTGCCAGTTCGAGACCAGTTGGGAGGACCAGGCTCACCAGTTCCCGGAGTTGCAGGAGTGCCTCCTCAAGCTGGCGGAAATGGAGGCCGATGGTTTAGTGGAATTAGCGGATAACAAGCTGGTAGTTCCGGAACACGCGCGACCTTTTGTCAGAAATATCTGTATGGCATTTGATCTGCGCCTGCTGCGCAAGGCCCCGGATACCAGAATTTTTTCAATGACTATTTAGATCGAAAACCGTCACCGGTATCGAAAAGGACATTGCCTCACCAGGTCAAATCATCGGGGACCTGGAAGTCGGCGTAGGGATCATCTTCTTCCATCTCGACTTTCTGGTTGAGATGAACTACGGCGTCGGCATCCCGCTGCGCGATTTTTTCAGCCACCGGGGCAGGTACGATTTCAAATTTACGCTGGCTATTCAGCAGAAAAGTCACAATTGCGAGACGACCGAGGGTGAGCTGATTCTTCATATCCGCGGTGACAACGATATTCTTCACCTTGTTTTTATATATGAAGCTATAGGGAATCTCGCCCTGGTTTCTGTCCAGGCAATTCGTTTCGATTAACTGCTTTACCTGGGCGGCAATTGCTTTCTGACTGGATGCCTGTTGTTTTTGCAGATTCAGTTCACGGTCGCGCGCCAGTTTCCGATCTCGCTCCTGTTGAGCCTGGCGTTTTACCGCGTTGCCCGTTTTAGCCCCTGACCTGCGTGCCAGATTGGCCTGCTTTTGCTTGTCCTTGCTTGCCTTATTGGCCTTGTTTTTATCAATCAGCCCGGCCTTGAGTAATTGATCCTGTAGTGATGCCATTGGGTACGTCGGGTTGTTACGAGCGAATAGAATATAACAAGGCTGGCCGGATGGGTATCCTCGCGACCGCGCGAGGGTGAGGGGGGTCAAGATTCTGGTTCGATGTCGCTAATGTGAATTTGGCCGTTTTCATCGGTCCAGCTATAGGTTTTTGTTTTTTTCTCCGGGCTTTGCCGGGTATTGCTTTCGCTTTGAGAGGTGTTTACGTCTTCGCCGACAGGCTCGTCGGCAGGCGCTTCAGGTTCGGCGAAAATAATATTTGCCAGTTCCATCAGGCGGGGATTGGTTAACATGTCCATTGGGTTTCCGGACTGCACTTTTTGCTGGAACTCCGGATCGCCAAGTATTTCCTGAACGCGGGCATCGTTTTTTACCCGCTCTACGCGTCCCCAGATATCTGTCATCCGGGTGGCAAGTATGGCGCCCGTTGGCCCTGTACCTTCGGCAACATCGGTTAGCATGCCGGTCGACTCTGCCAGTGCCAGTAGATCGGGGTTTTTTATTAGATTCTGAAAAGCAGGCAATTGTTGCAGGGCCCTGGTATCACCACTTTCCAACGCCGCCCGGGTTTGCGGGTCAGCCAGCAGGGCCTGGAAATCGGCACTGCTCATGAGCTGCTGGACATGCTGTGAAATCTCGGCCGGCGCTTCGATCATCGCGGCGCTCAGTCTGGCGACCTCGGGGTTGACGGAGCCCAGCGACATGGCGGTGTTGACCGCTTTACCGGCGACCTTACTGGCGAGGACTTCTATTTTACTCTTATCAGTTTGCGCCAGCGCGTCAACTTCCGGGCTACTGCGAAAATCGCGTACAAATGTGAATGACCAGACGACCGTGATGGCGACGATCGCGCCGACCATCAATCCTACTGCAAGTCCACCCAGGGATGATGCCGTCGACGGAGTTTCCTGTACTGGCAGTAGTTGCGCAATAATCCAGAAAACGATGCTGACTGCGATGCCGGCCGCGAAAAACAAACCGAGTCCAGCAGCAATAAAAGAGACGATACCTTCCAGTTCGAAGCGGGAAGCGAGGATGTCAGAGACCTGTTCGCTGAAAAGAATCGCGGCAGAATAACCGGCCAGCAGGCTTAGCACCCGGGACAGGGACCTGAGCAGGCCTTTTTTGTAGCCACGATAGGCGAAAAAAGCCAGCACGGCAAAAAATAAAATTACTGGCCAGTCCATTTGTCGCTGCTCACAGGTTGCCTCGGGCTCAATCCGGTTGGTGAAACGAAATCTGCTCGAACATAATTCTACAGGCTCTGCTGATTACTTTAGTACTTCCTGTCAATAATGCCTGAATCTGGAGCCGGTTATTTCGACAGGTAAGTGAAATCAGAGTCTTCAACCTTCAGCACGGTATCGACATCGACGAGGCCGATTAGAATCACCGGCAAAACACTGTTAGCATTATCGGGATTTGAACAGCGGATACCGGGGGTAGAAATCATGAAAATATTGAAACTGGTTTTGACCGTAATGCTGGCCCTGGGTTGCTGTTTCCCACTGATCGGCTTTGCCGATCAAACCGATCAGCGACTCGACGGGTTGTTTCAGACCCTGCAAACAAGTCAGGATGCGACTGCGCTTGGAGAGGCCGAAGCGACGATATGGGAAATCTGGTATGAGAGTGGCGAGGATGATATCGATGCCTTGATGCTGGAAGCAGCGCAACTGGTACGTAGAGGCGATCTCGCGGATGCGGAGTTGATTTACTCGCGTATCATCGAAGCGATGCCGCAATTCTCCGAAGGCTGGAATCGTCGCGCCACAGTGCGTTTCTACCAGAACGATTACGCAGGTTCGCTAGATGATATCGAGCAGACGCTCAAACTCGAACCCAGACATTTCGGCGCAATCTGGGGGCTGGGCATGATCCTGGGTTCGCAGCGCGATTACCAGCGTGCGATAAACGCTTTCGAAATGTTACTCGAAATAAAACCTAACGCCGGTGATGCGCGTCCGCGTATTGAGTTACTCAAGCAGGAACTGGCGAAAGAATCGGTTTAAACAGCAATCATTGCGAGAAAACAATATGCCCCCGGGCGTCAAAGAATTCTCAATTGGAAACTGGTCAGGGTTTCTCCAGTGAACAAGGTCACTTCTATTTGCGCAGCATTCCTGTAAGTTAGACGCAGTAACCACCCTTAAGACATGCACGAATTTGACCCGGCCAGGACGCCGGGTTTTTTTGTTACTGATTAGCGCCTGTTGAATCACGGTTGGAGAAAATAGTTGCTGCAGCCGGGCTGACTTAAAGATGAGTTTTATCTAACAGGCCCACACCCTGTTCATCGATAATCTGCTGTGCCTTCGAGATTGAATGATCGATCGCCATCTGCAGGTCTGCGTTTTGATCGGCGCGGATAAACTGAATCCGTTTGGTCTCACCATTAACTTCGCCACTGATAAAACCCGCGGTACGATACTTGCCGTCTTCGTTAATCGGCGCGGCTTCGATCGCGAAGCCCTTGTAATCGACCGGCTCCGAAGGCTTGACTTGCCCGGTACCAGATGAACCGACGAGAAGTGACTTAAAAAAGCTACCGAGCGACATCGACTTGCCCCGTTATGCCAACAAAGACCGCATCATAGCAAAGCTGTAAATTACTGCATGTTTCGATCGTGCCAGCGGGTATAAATTTCATCTGGCCACTTGGACTGAAAATAGGCAATGACTGCGAGCACGTCCTGGTCAGATAGCTTATCCGCAAATGGTGGCATGACGCCGCCCAGCTTGATCCCACCCTCCTTGATCGATCTGGCCAGCTGGGGAATCGAGTGGTGCCAGGCATGAGCGCTGCCATCCAGCGGTGGCGGTGGATAGTTACCATCCGCATCCGTTTTCTTCCAGTCGCTGGTACCCTCGGCATTGGCGCCATGACAGACGGCACAGTTCTGTTGAAACAGTCCGGCGCCATAATCGACCACGGCCTGGTTGAACCAGCGTTCGGCTGCGCTGGTGTTCCAGCTAACCAGGCACAGGGTCGAAATAATCCCGATTTTGAGAAAATTCATATTTTTACTCCGTTCAAATATTCATCCATGATAATTTCTGTACCTGCTACAGGGTCAATACTACTCAGATAGTAATATTTGCAGGTACTGAACTCTGTATTAGCTGCAAGGTCTGAGATAGGATTGATTCCTGCCCCGGATTTGTCAACCCCAGGCAGCATAACTGCTGATGGTCCCGGCAAGGGGGAAAGACTTGTGAAACTGGAGATATGATCGATGCTGACAAGAGGCAAGCTTGCCACCCGCACGGGTTGTAACATTGAAACCATTCGCTACTACGAAGCGATTGGACTGATTCCGGCACCCGCGCGTACCGCATCGGGCTATCGCAGCTATGACGATGAGCATGTGCGTCGGCTGAATTTTATCCAACGCGCCAAATCGCTCGGTTTCTCGAGCGAAAAAATTCAGGGACTACTCGAGCTGACCGACCCCGGGGAAACCCATACGCGAGCCGATGTAAAATCATTGACGCAGGCGCATATCGACGAGATAGCGGTCAAAATTCGAGATTTACAAAAGATCAAACGCCGCTTAAGCCAGATTTCCTCATTCTGTGATGGTTCAGCGAAGAGTGCGCAGACCTGCCCGATTCTGGAATCACTTTTTGAAGATAGTTAAGTCCTGTCAAAGCGTCAGGACTGGCGCTGGCGAAGCGTACTATCGAGTTTCACCAGGGTAAACTCCGGGCTGAATCCGAAGGTCTGGAGCAGGGCAACACGTTCTGGATGTCGCTGCCGTCTGATTAGTTGCCCGTTATCGATTAATTGATTTCTGATTTGCCATGATCGACCCGATGCACTGCGGTTTCGATCCTGCCATCCGCATACAGGCTGAGATGGCGGTATCCCGGTGCTTCTCTACTGAGCGCAAAATCCTTGCTGCCGGGTTTGAACTGAACGCAGCTTGATGGGGTCGACATCCATTCGACGCCATCGATTATGTGATGAGATTCCTGATGCACGTGGCCCCACAGCACGGCCCTCAGATTGTCGTATTGTGCGAGTTGTGCGCGCAGCTGGTCGCTGTCTTTCAATCCTTTCAGATCCAGCCATTCGCTACCGCAGTCCAGCGCCTGGTGGTGGAGACAAACTAGCGCGTGCCGGTCGGGATAGGCCTTTAGAGCACGCTGCAGAAAATCTAGCTGGGCCGCGCACACCCGCCCGCAGACTTCACCCTTGATAGTGGAATCCAGCAACACTATCTGCCAGTCACCAATCAACACATGCTTGCTGGCATGAATCCACTTCCCTGTGAAGTGCTCCCGCAAGGCATTGCTATCGTCGTGGTTACCCGGTAGCCAGAAGGTAGCAATCCCCATACCGTCAAACGCCTGCACCAGGTACGCATAAGACGCGGTTGAGCCGTCCTGTGACAGGTCCCCGGTTGCCAGCAACAAATCCAGCCCGTCTTGATGGTTGACTACGGCGTCGCGAACCGCTGCGAAACTCTGCCGTGTATTCAAACCCTGCAGACAATCTTCCGCCGTTGCGAAAATATGACAATCTGTGATTTGTACCAGCCGCACTGTAGCCGACTCAGCTGCGTCGAGCTGGTGAGGTTGCTCCACGGTTGTATCGCTCATGATAAAATTTTCTAACCTGTGATTGTTTGCCCGGCCGGTGATTTACCGACAAATGACAGAATTAATGACCGCTATAACTATTTCCGGCAGGTCAGTACGGACGATATCAATAATTTTGGAGCTCGACAAACCGTACCTCATGATAGAAGCCGTGAGCCCTGATTTAATATTCCACGAACCACGCTAAAATTTATCCCTGGCGGGCTGGTATTTCACCGGGTTGCCGAATTGGCCCTGATTTTATGATTCATGTCGCAAGCAATTGCAGTACAAATCATTTCGCAGGCGCTCATATACTGGCATTATTACCTGATGCCAGCTAAAGCCAGAAAATTCAGATTTATTCCGTACCGGCGACAGGATATCGTCGAAATGTGTATCCGGGAGAACAATCCAGGTATTGATGTCGATGACTTTCGTCAGCTTGGTCATATGCTGGACCAGATATTTCATTTTGAGTTTCACCAGCTAATTGAAGCTTTAAAGAGTACCTACGCCGATAACGATCCTGACACGGATACACGACGCCCGGAATTTCTCGATTCCCGTGTTGACGGGTCTTTTGTGGAGCTGCTCGACGGCCTGCTTGAGAAAGCCAACTATGAACGCGTCACCCAGGCCGATTTAAACCGGGCGCTATCCGAGTCATCTTTGTTCAAAATCAGTTTGCATGTTGATTTCGACGACTTTTCCGAGGTTTCGCTGTTTGCGCGCGGTGAATCGGTCAGGCACGAGACCGTTTCAAGCTGGTTTGGCCTGCGTAAAACAAGCATCGAGTTTGTCAATTTTGAACGGGTGGTCGTCTACCTGCGCATACGCGATGACTTTGAACACACCAAACACGACTTTGCCAGCTGTCGTGCCGGCGCGACCCTGCTCAAGTTGTTTCGCAATGTGCCCAAGGCAGATCTTGAAATGCTGTTCCCGAATACGCGAGTGCGTATGCGCCTGATCGATAAGCTCTTGATTGGTGTTCCAGCACTGGTGAGTGGTGGTATTGTACTCACCACCAAGCTGGGTGCGTCCCTGGTACTGCTCGGTTCGTTGTTTGGCTACTGGCTAGGTGTCCATAATCAGCCAGCTGAAATAAATCAGGCCAGTATCATGGCCCTGTTTGCCGGCGCGGCTGCGCTGGGAGGGTACCTGTGGAAGCAATTCAGCAATTTCAAGAACAGGAAGCTCCGTTTCATGGAGACCTTGACGCGGAACCTTTATTTTAAAAATCTGGATAACAATGCAGGCGTGTTCCATCGACTGGCCAACGATGCCGAAGAGGAGGAATCCAAGGAGGCTATCCTCGCGTATTACTTTTTGCTGACCAGCGACGCGGCACTAAGCAAAGAGGAGCTGGACCGGAAAATCGAGCACTGGTTCGATTCGCGCTGGAATTGCGTCATCGATTTCGAAATAGACGATGCACTGGATAAGTTACTTGCCCTTGGACTGGTTGAAACCTCGGCCGGGCGGCTTGGCGCGGTATCGATAGACCGGGGCATCAGGATTCTGGACCAGCGCTGGGACAATTA